>CAMBBY010000108.1 GCA_945863825.1 uncultured Prevotella sp.
GATTCGCCTTAGTCTCGTGGGCTCGGAGATGTGTATAAGAGACAGAGTCAGGATATCTTGTTGCGTCTCTCTACTGTGACCCATCAGGATTTAATCACGGGGAATACTCTTGTGTTCTTTGATGAAGTGCAGGAATGTCCTGAAATCGTAACCGCCATTAAATTCCTGGTAGAGGAGGGGAGTTATCGCTATATTTTAAGTGGTAGCTTATTGGGCGTGGAAATCAAGAATCTCCGTTCTGCACCTGTGGGATATATGGATGTAAAAGATATGTATCCGCTTGATTTGGAGGAGTTTGCTACCGCATTGGGAATCAACGATAAAATCATAGAGACTTTGAGGAATCATTTTGCAGAAGGTACGGCTGTGGATGAATTCATCCATGAAAAGATGATGGAGATATTTCGGCTTTATCTTATAGTAGGTGGAATGCCTGCGGCTGTTGAGAAATACCTGACTACCAATAATCTGCAAGAGGTAATGGCAGAACAACAGGCTATTATACGCCTGTATAAGCAGGACATAGCCAAATATGATCCTGACCATAAATTGTATATTCAGGAAATCTTTGACAGAATTCCTGCTGAACTTGATGCCAAGAACAAACGTTTCATATTGAAGAATCTGAATGAAAATATCAAGTTTTCACGTTATCAGAACAGTTTCTTGTGGTTGAAGGATGCTGGTGTGGCTTTACCTGTATATAATGTTGAGGAGCCTACTGTGCCTTTGATCTTGTCGAGCAGCCGAAACTTATTCAAACTGTTTATGGCGGATATCGGTCTTTTGGCAAGTCTTTATGCGGATGGCATTCAACTGAAGATTTTGGATAACGAACCATCTATCAACTTTGGTTCGGTATATGAGAATGCTGTAGCACAAGAGCTCTGGGCACATGGTTTCCAGTTGTATTATTATAACAACAAGCGACAGGGGGAACTGGATTTTATCATAGAGCAAAATGGTGTAGTGTTGCCGTTAGAGGTTAAATCGGGCAAGGATTATGAGCGTCATAAAGCACTTTCGAATGTGGTAAACTCTCATACTTACCAGATTTCACAGGCCTATGTATTGTGTAATGATAATGTGAAGAAGGTGGGTAAAATCACTTATCTCCCTATTTATATGCTGATGTTTATCAAAAAGGAACAGAAACTGCCTACCAAATACGCCATTGATTTAAGCGGTTTGGTTTAAAGAGCTATTTTATCTCAACCGCAACCTATAGCGTTTAATGTGATTTTGCTTGCAAAACGACAAAATAAGCGGCATTCCTCGGATGTGAATGCCGCTTATCATATTTCGATATTTGTCCGAGTTATCTCAGAAAAGAAGTCTTTTCAGTCTTCTCTTATTTCAGATATTCCCCGAAGTCAGTCAGTCTCATATCTCCCTTCTTCAGGAAGGTATCGTGCATGGCGAGGGCTGCCCGCATGCTCTGTGGCTCATGGCCCTTCTCGGCAAACTTCAGATATTCGCGGAGCATAGGGCGATAGTCTGGATGAGCACAGTTTTCGATGATTTCCTTGGCACGGCGCAAAGGACCCTTGCCACGAAGATCGGCAACGCCCTGCTCGGTAACAATGACATCCACATCATGCTCCGTACTATCCACGTGGCTACACATCGGAACGATGGCTGAAATGCAACCGTTCTTGGTGGTACTCTGAGTGGTGAAGATAGAAATGTAACCATTACGCTCGTAGTCGCAAGAACCGCCGATGCCATTCATCAACTTGCTGCCGCAGATATGGCTGGAGTTCTCGTTGCCATAGATGTCGCACTCGATGGCGGTATTCATGGCGATGACACCCAGTCGGCGGATGACCTCAGGAGAATTGGAAATCTCACTCTGACGGATGGTGAGATGCTGCTTGAAATAGTCGATGTCATCATATACTTCCTTCAAAGTATCATTGGTGACGGTGAGGGATGAGCAGGAAGCATCCTTGATTCTACCTTCACGCATGTATTTTACGACAGCATCCTGTACAACCTCGGTATAAACGCTGAATACCGGTACGTTAGGATTCTGACCCAATGCCTCGAGTACGGCATTGGAAGTAACGCCTACACCGCTCTGGAGTGGCAGGAACTGTGGAGGAATATGTCCCTTCTTCAGGTCGCTGACCAGGAAGTCGGCCATATTATGCCCCATCTGTTCTGTGATAGGGTCGAGCGGCTTGAAGGCACGAGCCTCTTCCGGGATATTGCATTCTATCACGCCGACAATCTTATGGGCATCTATCTCTACATACTCTTTGCCGATACGGTCGCCTACGTTCATGATAGGGATAGGTGTACGGAACGGGCATTCTGCTATTTCATAGACATCATGAAGATAGCGGGATGCTGGACTGTGGAAGGTATTCTTCTCGATGAGCACCTTCTTGGCAAGGCGTACGATGGTAGGCACGATACCGCCGGCAGAGGTAAGGAAAGCCTTGCAGGTGGTTTCGCCTTCTTCCAGATCGCTCACCTCGATGATGGCAAGGTCTATCTCGCCATAGAAGCCACGGCGCAGACGCTCAGCCATGTGACCGAGGTGCATATCCTCGTAGTCGATTTCGCCCAGATTGGTATGGGTGCGGAAATCCTTGTTGGTAGAAAATGGCGCACGGAACTTGATGGCATGGGCTGCTGCCATGTCACCCTCGATACTTTGCGAGGTAGAAGCTCCTGTCAGGATGCCCACCTGGAATGGTCTGCCTGCTTCATGTTCTGCCACGGCTCTCTTGGAGAGTTCGCGGAAGGTAGCCTTAGGCACGCCGTTAGGTGTGAAACCACTTAGTGCTATCGTGTCCTGATCCTTGATCATAGCTGCGGCTTCGGCAGCTGAAAGTCTAATATATGCCATTTCCGTACTTTATTTATTATCATGTAATATTATCGGGCAATTTGTTGCTGCCCTTACATTTCATAACTTTTTGTGGCTGCAAAGTTACACATTATTTTTAATATATGGCAATCTTTTGACGAATTTATGCAAATAAAAGGCATTTTACTTATCTTTTATGCATGAATATGCAGGAATAACTTGCTTTATGCATTTTTTGTTAGTAGTGAATAGGGATTGAAGATTTGCGGATGAATGGTATAGTGGGTTGCGAGAACAGACTCTGTGGATGATTTTTCTAAGATAAAAATGGTATTTTCAGACTATTTTATAACATTTTGTGGCTGAATTGACTGAAATCTCAGAAAAATGAGTTAACTTTGCAAACAAATATAAATAATAAAAAGAAAGGTTCATAATAAGATGGAACAGAAATTATTGATCTACAACACTCTCACTCGTACGAAAGAGAGATTTACTCCGCTCCACGCTCCTAATGTGGGCATGTATGTTTGTGGCCCTACCGTATATGGCGATCCGCATCTCGGTCATGCAAGACCAGCCATCACATTCGATATACTCTTCCGCTATCTCAAGCACCTGGGCTATAAGGTTCGCTACGTTAGAAACATTACTGACGTAGGCCACTTGGAGCACGATGCTGATGAGGGCGATGACAAGATAGAGAAGAAGGCTCGCCTGGAACAGTTGGAGCCAATGGAGATAGCGCAGTACTACACCAATCGCTATCACGATGCCATGGAGGCACTCAATGTGCTCCCTCCAAGTATCGAGCCTCATGCTACCGGTCATATCATCGAACAGGAGAAGTTAGTGCAGGAAATCCTCGACAATGGTTATGCTTACGAGAGCAATGGTTCTATCTATTTTGATATCGAGAAATACAACAAGGATCATAAGTATGGTATTCTTTCTGGCCGTAACCTGGAGAACATCATCAATGAAAGCCGTGAACTTGCTGGTATCGGCGAGAAGAAAAATCAGGCTGATTTCGCTCTCTGGAAGAAAGCTTCACCAGAGCACATCATGCGCTGGCCAAGTCCTTGGAGCGATGGTTTCCCTGGCTGGCATTGCGAGTGTACTGCGATGGGCAGAAAGTACTTAGGCAACCACTTCGATATTCACGGAGGCGGTATGGACTTGATTTTCCCTCATCACGAGTGCGAGATTGCTCAGGCTGTGGCTTCTCAGGGCGATCAGATGGTTCACTACTGGATGCATAATAACATGATTACCATCAACGGCCAGAAGATGGGTAAGAGCTTGGGCAACTTCATCACTCTGGAGCAGTTCTTCACAGGCAATCATGACAGTCTGGAGCAGGCTTATTCGCCAATGACCATCCGTTTCTTCATCCTCTCGGCTCACTATCGCAGCACAGTAGATTTCTCTAATGATGCCTTGAAGGCCAGTCAGAAGGGATTGGAGCGCTTGATGAATGGTTTGAACGACCTGGAGCGTGTGCCTGTGGCTAAGCAGAGCGACGAGCAGGTGAAGAAGTTCGTAGCAGAGCTGCGCCAGCGTTGCTATGATGCGATGAACGATGACTTCCAGACACAGCTTGTCATCAGTTTCCTTTTCGAGGCTTGCCATGTTATCAATACAGCTCTTGATCATAAGGCGAATATTTCAGCCGATGACTTGAAGGAACTCACCGAAACGATGCAGCTCTTCACCTGCGATCTTCTCGGTTTGAAGAGTGAGAAGGGTGCCAACAATGATGCACGTGAGGAGGCTTACGGCAAGGTGGTGGATATGGTACTCGACCTTCGTGCTAAGGCTAAAGCAGCTAAGGATTGGGCTACCAGCGACCAGATTCGTGATGCTCTTGCTGATGCTGGATTTGAAGTTAAGGACACCAAGGATGGTGTAACTTGGAAACTGAATAAATAGAAAATGGAAGCTATAAGAAATAGTGTCAATTGAAAACAGATGCTATAAAAAAGTATAATAGCCTTCACGCTTTGTGGAGGCTATTATACTTTTTTCTCTTTAAACGAGTTGTTTGATGGTATTTCTCACTTTCTCTGCTGATGTGACAAGCGAATTGGATTCATCAGCCCCTTTGGCTTCCATATAAACCTCGTGGTTATAATGTTTCATCTTGCTCACTACATTTACTCTTGCAGAAAAATGGTATTCGTGAATGCCTGTAGCATCGAATATCTGTCGGATGTTTTCCTCGTTGACGCCACTACCTGCCAGAAGCTGGATAGGAGGCAGGGGATATTCTTTCAGTTTCTTTTCCAGCTTGGCAAGCAGGCTGATACCATCTATCGCCTTCGGTTGCTGACCTGAAGTCAGGATTCGGTTGCATCCCAAAGAAATAATATCTTCAAGGGCTTTCATGGCAGCTGCAGTACGGTCGAAAGCACGGTGGAAGGTTACTGACATTGGGCGTGCCAGCTCCACCAGTCTGCGGTTGGCTTCCCTATCAATTTCTCCCTCTTCTGTGAGGCATCCGAAAACGACTCCATCCACTCCTAATTCGCGACAGATGCGGATATCTTCTTCCATGCGTTCCAGTTCCAATGGGGTATAGAGAAAATCTCCACCACGAGGTCGGATGATGACGTGGAGTTTAGTCTTTGTGAGTAATTTGCGTGCCAGTTTTATCTCGCCATACGATGGGGTAGTGCCTCCCTCGGGTATTCCTGCGCACAGTTCTACCCGGTCGGCTCCTCCCTCTTGTGCTGCCAGACAGCTTTCTACACTATTGGCACATATCTCAAATTTAAATTCTTCTCTGTTCATATCTTCTTTTTCTATTTATTGATCCATATTGAGTTTTTGGCTATATATCCTTCATGTTGGATGGGATAATCGTAGCAAAGTTACTACTTTTTCATAAAATTCCAAGGTATTTATGGTGTTTTTATCACATTTTCCCAAAAATGATATGACGGATAGTAGCTGTTCCTCAAGATCTGTCTCTTATACACATCTCCGAGCCCACGAGACTAAGGCGAAT
>CAMBBY010000109.1 GCA_945863825.1 uncultured Prevotella sp.
AGCGTGGCATATGGAAGACATTTACGCTGAAGACTGGACAGACTGTCCAGGTTCAGCTATGTGGCGACGAGTTCCTCCACTTCTGGGAGGACAAGGATGGCAACCGCTATTCTTACGACACATCCGATGGGCTGAAGCCTGCCAACATGGCTCAGCTACGGACTCGCGCCCAAGTGATGCGCCAGCAGGCTTGCCCTGACAACATCATTAGGAAGAACCTCCTTGCTGGTGCCAATGGAAGCACAAGCCTCACAAGAGGCGTTTCTTACACCGGCAAGAAGAAGTGTCTCATCCTGCTGGCTCAGTTCTCCGACAAGAAGTTCACCATGAACGACCCTAAGGCATTCTACAACCGTGTAGCCAACGAGCCAGGGTTCAACGAGGGTAATTTCAAGGGTAGCGTGGCCGACTACTTCAAGGCACAGAGCAACGGCAAGTTTGAGATGAATTTCGACGTAATGGGTCCTTATACTCTAGGCGAACAAGCCTATTATGGCAAGAACGAAGGAGGCCAGCAGGACGTGAACGTACAGGCGATGATCTCTGGATGTCTGGGCAAGGCTGCCGCAGAAGGCATCGACTTCTCTCCATACGACTGGGATGGAGACGGAGAGATGGAGATGGTATTCGTGGTCTATGCCGGACGTGGCGAGGCTACTGGCGGAGGTGACAACACCATCTGGCCACACAAGGGAAGAATGACTAACTCTGTGAAGTGCGGCAACAAGACGCTGATAAACTATGCATGTTCCAACGAGCTATCTACATCCAACGAGGTGGACGGTATCGGTACTATCTGCCATGAGTTCTCCCATTGCTTCGGCTATCCTGATGCATACGATGTAAACTACACTGGCCTGTATGGTATGGGAACCTGGGATTTGATGTGCCAGGGCAACTACAATGGCAACGGCTTTACTCCTGCCGGATATACTGCTTACGAGAAGTATGCCGCAGGCTGGATTACCCCTATCGAGCTGAAGGAGAATACTTCAGTATCAGGAATCAAGCCTCTGGCCGATGACGGTGATGCTTACATCTTCAAAAATCCTAACAATTCTGACGAATATTACTTGATAGAGAACAGACAGCAGAAAGGTTGGGACGCAGGACTTGCAGGATCGGGCATCATCATCAACCACATCGACTACAACCTGAAGGCATGGAATTACAATATTCCAAACTCCATGATGGCTGGTATCAACGACCATGAGCGTATCACCCTCATCCCTGCCGACAACATAAAGAGCAACAAGAATGAAGAGAACGACCCTTGGCCTTACGGCAACAAGAATCGTCTGGCTAACAACACCACCCCTGCCTGCGACACGTACAATCTGAACACCGACGGCACCAAGTTGATGAACATCATCCTCTCTGATATGGCTATCGCTGCCGACGGCACTGCCTCGTTCAGTTTCCAGAACTTGAACAAGAACAACGTGGAGCAGAATTATATCTTCCAGGAAACATTTGACAAGTGTCTGGGTACAGGTGGTAACGACGGCAAGGGCTTCTATACAAGCGGCAATGCCAACCTCTTTGCCAGCGGTCCATTCTCACCTGACAAGAACGGCTGGACATCTAATGTACAGACCTATAAGGGAGGCTCCCAGTGTGCTCGTGTAGGCAAGCGAGATGCCACCAACATCACCTTCACCTCTCCTGAGATCAAGATTAATGGCGATGTAACACTTACATTCAAGGCTGCTCCTTACTCCCTGTCGAGCAAGACAATGACCATAACTGTCAACAACGGAACTGTAGAGACGGCAACTTTCAAGCTGGAGCCAGACAAATGGAACGAGTGTTCTACAAAGATTACAGCCAACGGAAGAGTAAAGATTACCTTTGCATCAGACGCATTCTTCATCGATGAGGTCTGCGTGGCAGAAGGCTCTACATCGGACATCAGCAACATCGCACTTTCCGACAAGCAAGTAAAGGCTTACTACAATGTCCTTGGCGAAAAGAGTAATGTTCCTTTCGAAGGTCTCAACATCGTGACCTTTACAGATGGAACTGCAAAGAAGGTTTACGTTAAGAAGTAAGTTTAGTGGGTGCGGTGTATCACCGCACCACATCAAGAATAACAATTTAAGACAAAAAAAATATGAGAAATATTTACTTGATGACAGCAGCCCTTGCCATGATGGCAATGACTGCCAATGCCCAGAGCATGAAGCACATCAACATGAATGCTTCCTCCCAGACATGGGCTGAGACCTCCACTCCACAAAAGGTTGAGAATTCAACCAGGAAAGTAGCTACAAGAGCAGGTTCTGACATCGCCGACAACCAGCGATACATCAACTACAGCTATGACGAGAGTTATGTATGGCCAGCTACATTCCCGGCAGATACACAAGGTGCCATATCATTGGGTACACTTTTTTATAGTGACGCATTCAAGAAATTCGAGGGCTGCAAGATTGTAGGTGCCCGCTTCTATGTCAACATTCCTATCGGCGCCAGCAAGGTGGGTGTCTGCCACGTGAAGATAGAGAACAATACTCCTTATGTTGGCGACATCCTGGCATCAAAGGATGTGCCTTCAACCGTAGCACACTGGAATTACGTTTGGTTTGATGAGCCATATAAGATTGATACAAAGAACTTCGACGGCTTGTTGCCATACTACGATTTCACACCAAGCAATATGAGCGCAGATGCAGGCTACCCTATTGCCTCATCAGGTACCTATGCAGGAACTTGCGGCGCTCTGGCTTATGGTGACGTAGATGGTAAGCACGACCCAAACAGTTGGGCATGGCAGCCTATCTACCTTGGAACAGATGGTTCTAATCTCATGATTCAGCTCATCATCGAGAAGGAAGACGGCAACTTCATCATCCACGACTTGGTAATGGACAAGATAGCCATGTCACCATTTGTGAAAAACGACACAAAGACAGGCGTAGCCTTCACTTGCCACAATGACGGACGTGACAACATCACAAACGTAAAATTCGGCATTGAGGTGGATGGCGAGAAAATAGGTACTTTCACATACAACAAAGATAATGTCGGTGACAATTTCAGAGAGATCACCAATGCCGACTATTCCAATATTCCAGTAAGACTTCCTATCGACAAGGATTGGACTATTGGCGAACATGAGGTAACTGTATATCCTATGCTGGTAGAAGGAAAAGAACCAGCGGGCGACTTGACCAATGACAAGCTGACCACCAAGTTCAAGGTATATAAGGACAACTTCGACCGCACCAAGAACCTGGTAGAGTTCTACGCATGCCAGATGTCAAAATACACCTTCTTTGCAGACGCGGTACTCACCAAGACAGCCGAGGCTCGTGAAGACGACGACCTTGCCATCGTTTCTATCCACGGAGAAAGCCAGCAGCAAAACGAAGATGGAACTGTAGAAAAACTATCAGATGTATTCACTGTACCAGAGGCTAACAAGTTGGCTTACTATTCTACTCCATCTGATGGTTCCGGTGCGTTCAACAGATACTTCTACGATAATGATGTCATCAATTACGAGAAGGCTTTGACAGTGAACATGGCTGCTCAGGATGCAAGCGACCAGGATAATGTTGTTAGCATGCTCAATACAATCATCAACGAGTCTGCTACCTATTATCCATCATTCTCTACCGTTGGTATCGACTCTAAGCTTGATGACGCAACAGGCAAGTTGACCATCAAGGTAATGGGTAAACTCATCAACGGCTACCAGAAGTTGATTGGTGATGATGCACGCCTCACCGTTTATCTCACAGAGGATAAGGTAATCGGCAAGCAGAGCACCGGTGGTTCTATTGCAAAGCCTACCTTCACTCATAACCATGTATTGCGCAAAATCGTGACTGGTACACTCGGTGATGCTCTCCAGACCAACGGCAACAGTTACGAGAACGACTATGAGGTAGAGCTTGATGATGCTTGGAAGAGCCAGAACATGCATATCATTGCGTTCGTAAGCCGTCCAATGACAGAGAAGGAGGTAGATGGCAAGACCGCTCTTGCTTCTGCCATGAACGATCTCTGGGTAGATAACACCAACATGGTAGTAGTTGGCGAGAGTGACCTTACCGGCATTTCTAACGTTATCAACTGGAACGAGGTGAAAGAGGTAGGTCGTTACACCATCGATGGTCAGAAGTTGAATGCTCCAACAAAGGGTATCAACCTCGTGAAGCTTTCAAATGGCAAGACCATCAAGGTTATTGTGAAGTAATATGAAATTGTATGAAGTCATAAAATGATAAAGCTCCCTTGGCATTTCTTAGTCAAGGGAGCTTATTTTATATAGATGCCATTCTACTTCACACTACACATTTGAAATGAAGCGTACTTCATCGTCAAATGAAGCCTGTTTCAATGGCAGATGAAGCCTATTGCAATGACCAACGAAGCCTGCTTCGATAGTAAACTAAGCATTTTTGCTATATACACGTTCTTTATATTACTTTTAACCTACTTTACCATATTCCCTACTGCACATATCCTATCAGCTGCTCAGTTCTATCCGCCAGGAAAAGAGGGATATTGACAAAAGTATCATCCTTCTTGAGATTAAGCATGGAATATCTGATGCGCAGACGGGGAGAATACTTCCTGTTATACTCTATCAAACTGCGCCCTGTAACACTTGTTCCCGATTTCACCTCCATAGGAATCACATCCAAACCACGCTGAACGATGAATTCTACTTCCGCCGTATTTCCTGATGCCCAATAATGAGAACATTTGATGCCATTAGTCACCAGACTCTGAAGAATATAGTTCTCAGCCAAAGCACCCTTGTATTCCTTAAAAATTGGATTATCACTCAAGTATGCCTCAGGACTCAACTCTGCAAGAACTCGCAACAAGCCCACATCAAGACTGTAAATCTTGAAGATGCTTAAATCTTCATAAGATTTCAATGGTACCTGCGGAGTAGAACACAAACTTACCTTGTATATCAATCCTGCATTCTGAAGCCAGGTAAGAGCATCCTCATATTCACGGGCTCTCGCACCAGGACGGACCAGCTGATAAACAAATTTTCTGTTCTCCTTAGCCAACTGTGACGGTAATGACCGCCAAACATGCGAAATTCTATTGGCAAGCAAAGGCGTGGCATGCTTCACAAAGTCCAAGGAGTAATCCTGCAGTATATTACGAAGCGTAGTTTCCACACCTTCCAAATCTTTCTCTATCATCTTCATAGCCACTGCCGGCATTCCACCAGAAATGCGATAGGCGGTAAAAGCTTGCGAGAGACGGTCGAAAAACACATCAGGAAGCGGTTCCAGACTATCTATCGACATATAATATTGATAAAGTCCGGCATCACGCTGTTCCAGAAATTCAGAAAAAGTAACGGGATACATGTTCATGTGATCCACCTTTCCCACAGGAAACGAAAATCCCTGATGCCCAAAAGCCAACCCCAGGAGCGAACCGGCACAAGCCACAGCATACTCGGGGGTCTTTTCGCAGAAATATTTCATGGCACTAATGGCTTCCGGACAATCCTGTATCTCATCAAGGATAAGCAAAGTCTTATGAGGTAAGATAGGCTCGGATGTAAGATACGACAGCTGCTCGATGATTTGCTGCGGGTTCTTGGTCTTGCGAAAGATGTCACAAACACCCTCTTCTTCATCAAGACTGAAATAAGCACAATGTTCAAAGCTGTCTGCTCCAAATTTCTTCAGCACCGATGTCTTGCCTACTTGGCGAGCTCCCAGCATCATCAATGGCTTGCGGTCTCTGCGCTCTTTCCATTGCTCCAATTCGTGAATAATCGTTCTATTAAACCTGTCTCTTATACACATCTCCGAGCCCACGAGACTAAGGCGAAT
>CAMBBY010000110.1 GCA_945863825.1 uncultured Prevotella sp.
CAAGTGAAGAACTACTATTGTTAATCATTCTAGCATATGAAGATGAATCAATGGGCATTGTAAAAAATGTGGTCGGAAGAGATTCTGCCCAGATTCACCATTGAAGTATTAACTTTATAAGATTAGATCAATGCTATTTAACTATAAGGAACATCGGATTTTTGCATTCTCTGACTCTCATGGAATGCACAAGCGGCTTCATATCCCTGAAGAAGCAGACATCCTACTTTGTGCTGGCGATGTAGTGTCTGGCTTTGGCAAGGATGGCATGGAGAACTTCTTTTCCTGGTTGTTAAGCCATCCTGCCAAACTTTATATTTTTGTCGCAGGTAATCATGAGCTGTTCTTGGAAGACAGCTTAGAGCAGACAATTTCGCTTTTACCTAAAAAAGTAGTTTTCCTTCATGACTCCACCTTTGAGTTTGATGGGATAAGTTTTGGGAATATATCCATGCGAAGCTTGCAAAGTAAGGAGCAAAATGTCCAATCTGCTACCAAAATGGACTTCTTGATTACCCATATTCCACCGGAAGGCATACTTGACGAGGGTAGGGGAAGCCTTCCGCTATTGTTAGAGGTTTATCGCTCTCAACCTCGTTTCCATGTCTTTGGTCATGCTCATTCTTGTGGAAATCAAAGCAAGGGAGGTGCTTTTACGGAGTTTTACAATGTCTCACAGTTTAATGAACTTAAAAACCAAGATGGAGTTCAATAGAGAATGATTTCCACCTTGGTGACAAGTCTTTTAAACATCAGCTAAATAAATGCCTGTAGCCATCCGAGTAGGTTTGTGGTTGACGTTTTTCGTATTTCTGAATAAGTATCGTAAAATGCAAATCAACTACATCGGAACTTACCTCTCTGGTACCAAAGACTAATTTTCCTTTTCCTGCCAACATTTGGAACTCACTCTTGATATCTTCTTCCTCTTTCAAAGAAAGTGGATGAAGTGAGGACACCTTACATAATACGACAAGCTTCTGCGGATTTAAAAACTCATTGTCTGAATCCATCTCGATGTACTTTATCAGTTTCTTCAGATAATCCACTCTGCTGCTTTCTCCATAAGTATGAGTCTCCATGTGGGTTAGCAACATAGAGAAACCATCATAGATGAAGTCCATGTCATGAAAAGTGATGTCCTTTCCACCCATGAACTTATCTCGGAGACCTTCATATTTTTCTCTATAGTCTAGATAGTCAATTCTCTTCTGCATACGATAGTCACGCTTCTTTCTTATATTGGATGCTTTGGCGATTCTCTTGTTGCAATAGTCCCAGTCTTCCATGCTCATGGATATACTATCATGAGAAAAGAGCTTCATGGTTTCGAGAACCTCTCTTTTCTTATGGCCAGGCAAATAATTGAGATAGAACTTTTGTTCTAACTTTCTTGCCATAGTACCATAACAGGTGTGCATCTTGTGCTCGATTCTGTCCTCAAAGGTTTCTTGGGTAGTTTGTGGCGTATAGCCATAGAAAGTACAACTCCAAAGAATCTTGGCTAGCACTTCCTCCTTGCTGAGGTTGCAGTCATCAGCAACAACTACCTCCTTGGCGACATTGCTTTCCCAAAGGTCACCTTCGCAATTGCAAACATCGATGTATGACTCCTCATCTTCAAAGGCTTCATCAGGAGTGTGCCACTCGACTTCAATCTTATGATTTTCTATATCAGAATTATCCACAGGAGTAAGGTGGCAGAGGATGTCGTATGCTTCCCGATACTGTCTAATGGCCAAAGATCCTTCTTTTTTCAAGGCAGGTATCAATGCGTCAAAATCCGTACTAAGTAAAAGTTCTTTCAGTTTCATACACTTAACATTTAAAATTTATTGCAAAGGTAGTGCAAGGGTGTGCCAAAAAACGGCACAGCTTAAAAACATCTTTGAAGGCTATGATATTTTTATAAAATGTTTTTAAGGTGTGTTTAATAAGTCCATGACACACCCTCAGTTTTACAAAGCCGATTACTTTTTCCCGCTTTCTGCATCTTCAGGTATTGGCCAGTTTTCTGATGGAGTTCGCATTTCCTTCATCACCTTGTCAAAGCCGATAACCATTTCCGGATACTTCTTGGCGAGATCATGTTTCTCTTCTGGGTCTTCACGCAGATTATAGAGTTCCAGAGGCTTGTTTGGCTTGATGGTAACAGCCTTCCAGTCACCGTGGCGCGCAGCACGCTGCTTACCTGGGAATTCCCAATAAAGAACTCGGTCGTCTGTATCAATCTGCTTACCATAGAATAAAGGCAGGATATTCATGCCGTTGATGTTCTGAGGCAGATATTGGGTGCCTCCAGTAAGAGCTGCCAGCGTAGGCATTACATCTGGGAAATAGATGATGTTGTTCAGCGACTGTACCGGTACTTTTCCTGGTTGGTTCACGATGAATGGTACTCGGATACCTCCTTCGTAAAGCTGCGCCTTGCGGCCACGGAATCCTGCGTTGCAGTTGAACAGTTTCAATGGTGCCTGAACGGCAGCACCATTATCTGATGCAAAGATAACGAGCGTATTCTCGCGCAAATTATTCTTTTCCAGATAGGTGAGCAGTCTGCCTATTGCCGCATCCATGTGAGTTACGAGTGAAGCGTAGCGCTTGTCATTCATGCTCCAGGATTCATCATCATACCATGTGGTGTTGTCAATGATGTAGGGTTCATGAGGCGCATCAAAAGCCAGATAGAGGAAGAAAGGATTCTTCTTGTTTCGCTTGATGAAATTGATGGCATCATCGGTCGAAATATCTGTGTTGTGCTTGATGTGCTTATCGTGCTCATTTGCCTTGATATGGATGAGCTTGTCGTTGTCGAAACGGTTGTATGGATAATAGTAAGGTGAATTGGATTCTACCGTACTGATCAGCCATCCGTGGAACTCGTCAAAGCCACGATAGATAGGTGATGATTTAGGATCATACCCATCCAGATGCCATTTGTTGACAAGGCAGGTTTTGTAACCGGCTGCGTGCAATACCGTAGCGATGGTTGTATCCTGTGGTTGCAGACTTGTTCTGCGAACGATGGTCGTATCGCCATTCGGGTTGATTTTCAAACCAGTCAATCCTCCGGCAGTACACATATTATCACGGATACGGCTGTTTCCGGTATTCTTACCAGTCATCAGCGCACATCTTGATGGTGAACTGATTCCTGAACCGGCATAGCTCTGGTTGAATCGTGTACCCGTAGCAGCCAGTTTGTCAATGTTGGGCGTCTTGATAGTCTTGCTGCCGTAGCAGGAAAGATCGCCATATCCCAGATCATCTGCAAGGATGAAGATGATGTTAGGTCTGTCGGCTGTAGCCTTTACACCTTGTTTTGTGCCATTGCTGCCTGCCCTGGCACGAGCGAGGCTGCAATGGCTCCGATAAATGCTTTATTCTTTATTGTTAAATTGTTAGTCGATTTATTTTGCAAAAGTATGAAAAATAAATGAGAAAAAGTGATTTTCTAAATAAAAAGTTATACCTTTGTCTTCAAATCTTTCGTTGCCATAAACTATCTTCAAGTAATGAAAAATGGAGGTAATAGCCATGCTGAGTACCCATAGCTCTAGTACTATAACAGTACTAGCGATTCATTAATGAAGTAAGCATCGTTTGACCTCCTAATATCCATATTTCTTGTTTTTGGATGCAAAGTTACAACATGGGTATGCAGTCTTTCTGCGTAGATAAGAAAAAATATACTCAAGCCTGAAAAAAACAAGGATTGAGCATGTTGTGAATATTTATCAATTTGCCATAAATCTCCTTTAATAAAAAAGGGGTGATGTGTGTGTACAAATCCATATTTTTATTAAAAAAAACTGTTTCTTTCAGAAAAGTGTGGTTTTCGATCCCCGTATTCGTAGGAAAAGTGTATTTTTTATTTGGTTATTCCGTAGGAAAAGTGTATATTTGCACCGTTAAAATCATAAGAAAAGTGTAATTATGCTGTATAGAAAGATAGAAAAATATATCGTAAGTCACTTACAATCAGGGTCTGACAAGATTCTGATTGTAGATGGTGCACGCCAAATCGGAAAGTCGTACATTATCCGAGAAATCGGAAAGAAGCTTTTTCCCAACTATATTGAGGTGAATATGGAAACAGATAAGCTTGGAGACCGGACTTTTGCTGACGCAAAGACGGTGGATGATTTCTATTTGGCTTTGAGTACGGTGGCAGGTGATAGGATGAAGGAAAAGAATAACACTTTGGTATTTATAGATGAGATTCAAGCCTATGATCATTTGCTTACTTTGCTTAAGTTCCTGCGTGAAGATAATAAGTTTACTTATATCGCCAGTGGTTCGTTGCTGGGTGTTACGCTTAAGACAACATCATCTATTCCTTTAGGCAGTATCATTATCCATCACATGTATCCGTTAGACTTTGAAGAGTTCCTGATAGCCAATGGAATCGGGCAACTGGTGCTTGATGCGATTCGCAAGAAGTTTGCTGCAAGGGAGTCGATGCCGGAAGCTATCCATAACAAACTTCTAGATTTGTTCAAGAAATATCTCCTGGTAGGTGGATTGCCTGATGCTGTCAATGAATTCTTAGCAACCAAGAATATCACAACCATTCGTACCATTCAGAATGAAATCCATCATCTCTATGGAGTGGATGCGGCACGTTATGAGGAGATGCACAATCGCTTGAAGATTCAGCGCATCTACAGTATGGTTCCTTCTAATTTGGAAAACAAGAAAAAACGTGTGGTGGTGAAGGACATTGAGGACAAGAAGGGAAAGCGAATGAGTGATTATGTAGAGGAATTTGATTATCTGATTTCTTCTGGCATTACCTTGGAAGTGAAGGCCATCAGTAAGCCAAGTTTCCCTCTGATAGAGAATAGTGGTAAGAATCTGCTGAAGCTTTATATGAACGATGTGGGTATTCTGACCGGCATTTTCTTTGGCACCAACATCAAGGCGGTGATGGATGATGTGGCAAGTATTAATCTCGGTTCCGTTTATGAGACGGTGGTGGCACAGGAGTTGAAGGCGCATGGCTTTAATCTTTATTATTACGACAACAAGAAGACGGGGGAAGTAGATTATCTGATAGATGACATGGAGCACCTTTCTGTTCTTCCGTTAGAAATCAAGTCTGGTAAGGATTATCAGGTGCATAGTGCCTTGGATAAGTTCCTGCAAGTCAAGGAATATAACATCCAGCAAGCCTTCGTTTTATCCAATGCTCAGCAGGTGAAGGTGAAGGATGGAATAACTTATCTGCCTATCTATTATATAATGTGTATAGAGCCAAAGCAGGCAGAAGATGAAGTGTTGCTTTAGGACGATTGGTAAGATATAATAAGAAAAATGTAAAGATAATTTATCATAATACCCCTTATTATTGGGATAATATTTATGATTAGCTACCAGGTTTAACAACTGTGGCTATGATAGCTGCCAAATTGTATGCAAAATTGAGCAAGGAAAATCCTGATGGAAACATTATGCTCAATGAGCAAGAAAAAGCTGATATAGAAAACTGGCTTGGCGTATGAAAGTTGATTACTCTAAAGAGTTTGAAAAATCTCTAAAGAAATTATCAGGAAAGATGCTTGATTCAATACGGCGTGTTATTACTGAGGTAAAACAAGCCGAAAACATCAAAGACATTACAGACTGTACTAAGCTTGTTGGTTATAGTAACATAGTGAGAATAAGATTCCATTTTTTATCTTTTATGGCAAGTTTCGCAAGTTCAGAAGTTAATGAAGTTAAAGGAGTTATCGCTCCCTACGG
>CAMBBY010000111.1 GCA_945863825.1 uncultured Prevotella sp.
TACACAAGGAGTATCGTCGGCAGCGTCAGATGTGTATAAGAGACAGCATCGACTACAAGGTACACGGTTTCGAGGACTTGAGATTGCATGCTACCTTGGGTGCAGATATCTCAAAGGGTCGCCAGAGCCAGTCATTTGCTCCATCATGTTCTAACGCATTGTACTATGGTAGCTATGGTGGTGAGGAAATCCTGAAGCGCAACCTCTCTTTGAGTGCTTACGCTCAGTACTACAAGGATTTCAACAAGATTCATCACTTCGACATCATGGCTGGTTATGAGTGGCAGCACTTCTGGCGCAGCAAGAACAATGACTATGTAGGTTATTATCCAGATACAAATAACAATGCAAGTCTTGCAGGTACAGAGCGTCCTCATACTCCATATAGCGAGAAGAGCGAAAGCTACCTGGTATCTTTCTTCGGACGTGCCAACTACACCTTGCTCGACCGTTACTTCCTGACAGCAACTGTCCGTGATGATGGTTCTTCACGTTTCAAGGAGCACTGGGCATGGTTCCCATCATTCGCCTTTGCATGGAAGGCTAACGAAGAGGCATTCCTGAAGAACGCTGACTGGTTGTCTGACTTGAAGCTCCGTCTGGGTTATGGTAAGACTGGTCAGCAGGCTGGTGATATCGGTGACTATGAGTGGATTCCTTCTTATGCTATCAGCACAGGTACAAACGGTTTCTATCCTGTTACTGGTACAGGTGAGCTCTACAGACCAAACAACTACCGTCCTGACTTGAAGTGGGAAACAACCGCTACCTACAACGTAGGTTTGGACTGGGGTATCATGGATCAGAGATTGT
Source organism: uncultured Prevotella sp. (assembly GCA_945863825.1). Lineage (GTDB taxonomy): Bacteria > Bacteroidota > Bacteroidia > Bacteroidales > Bacteroidaceae > Prevotella. The sequence continues at coordinate 814 of CAMBBY010000111.1, forward strand.
CTGGTAGCGTAGATTGGTACTACAGAAAGACTACCGATCTGTTGAACTATGCTCCACTTTCTTCTATGGCAGGATACAAGAACCAGGCATGGCAGAACATCGGTTCCCTGAAGAACACCGGTGTTGAAGCAGCTATTACCTGGCGTGCTATCCAGACCAAGGACTGGTTCTGGACCATGACATACAACTTCACTTACAACAAGAATGAGATTACCGACTTGAATGGTGTATCTGAGAATGGTGCTCCTGTTGTTAATACAAAAATCAAGGTAGGTGATGGTTCTGGTGCTTATCTGCAGGCTAACCAGGTGGGTTACGCTATGAACTCATACTACGTTTACCAGCAGGTTTACGACAAGAACGGCAAGCCAATTGAGAACTGCGTTGTTGACCGTAACGGTGACGGTAAGATCAATGAAAGCGATAAGTATCTCTACAAGAGCCCAGCAGCTCCTGTAACCATGGGCTTCTCTTCTCGCCTGGAATACAAGAATTGGGACTTCGGTTTCTCTTTGCGTGCAAGCATCGGCAACTATGTATATAACAATGTTGAGCAGAGCATGAGTAACATGAATACAGGTGAGTGGTTCTCTAACTCTTTGAAGTACTTCTCCAACCGTTTGAAGAGTACAGTTGAGAGAAACTGGCAGACCTACGAGATCACTTCTAAGTTGTCTGACTACTATGTGAAGAACGCTTCATTCCTGAAGTGCGACAACATCACATTGGGTTACAGCTTCAACAACTTGTTTAAGACAAGCGGCTGGCATGGACTTTCAGGTCGTGCATACGCTACTGCATCAAATGTATTCACAATTACAAATTATGATGGCTTGGATCCAGAAGTAGGCGATGGTAATGACAACAACCTCTACCCACGTCCATTCTCTGTTGTAGTTGGTCTTAGCTTGAATTTCTAATAAGAAAGGATATTCATTATGAAAAAATATATTAAAAATATTGTTCCTGTAGCAGCACTCCTGCTTTCGATGGGAGCAACCTCATGTGTCGGTGATTTGGATGTTACTCCGATTAACCCGAACATTCAGACAAACCTTAACATCGATGGCCTTTTCAACAAGTGCTACGCTAACTTTGCCATGGCTGGTAATGGTGGTGCTAATGGTGACTGCGACATTGATGGTATTGATGGTGGTACATCTGGTTTTGTACGCCAGATATTCAATGCAAACGAATTAACAACCGATGAGGCTATCTGCGGTTGGGGTGATGATGGTATTGCCGGCTTCTGCTATAATAGCTACAATGCCACAAACCCAATGTTGACCGGTTTGTACGCCCGTATTACAACTGGTATTGCTTATTGCAACCAGTATCTTGCAGAAGCAGGAGATCAGGATGCAACCAAGCTTGCAGAGATCCGCTTCCTGAGAGCATACGAATATTTTAGCCTGATGGACGGATGGGGCAACATCCCATTTACACTTCAGCCATTGACCAAGCCTGAAAGATATACCAGAGCACAGGTTTACGAATGGCTCGAGAAGGAGCTTCTTGAAATAGAGCCAAGTCTTTCTGAAGCAAAGGCTAAGAAGTCAACAGATGCCGGTTACGGCCGTGTAGATAAGGCTGCATGCTGGTTGCTTCTTTCCCGCCTCTACCTCAATGCAGAAGTATATACAGGCACACCTCAGTGGGCAAAGGCTAAGGAATACGCCAAGAAGGTAATGGATTCATCTTATAAGCTGAACACCAAAAGCGTAAACGGCTGGAGTGCTTACCAGATGCTCTTCATGGGCGATAACGGTGAGACAGATGCTGCTTACGAGGGTATCTTCCCTCTCTTGCAGGATGGTTTGAAGACCACAAGCTGGGGTACAACACTCTTCCTGTTGGCTTCTACCTACGATCAAGATATGCACGCAAATCCAAACAACCCTACAGCTACCAATGGTACTGACCAGGCTTGGGGTGGTAACCGCGCTCGTCCTGACTTGGTAAAGAAGTTCTTCCCTAACGGTAACATTCCAAATCTTGAAAGCTACGCTACAGCAGAAGCTGCAGGTGACGACCGTGCTCTCTTCAACGGTATAAACCGTTCATTGGATAATGATGACGTTGCTACCTTCAAGAGCGGTTTCGGTGTTGCTAAGTTTACCAACTTCAAGACAGACGGTAGCGCAGGTCATGATGCTACATTCCCAGATGCAGACTTCTTCCTGATGCGTGCAGCAGAGGCTTACCTGAACTTTGCAGAGGCTGATGCCCGCATCAATGGTGGTCAGACTACAAAGGAAGGTACCGAAGCTATCAATGCTATCCGCAAACGTGCAAATGCCTCTCCTCGTGAAGACAAGGGCTATTCTCTGAACGATATCTGCGATGAATGGAGCCGTGAGTTCTACTTCGAGGGGCGCCGTCGTATGGATCTGATCCGTTTCAACCGTTTTGGTGGCAATGTCAACTACAACTGGCAGTGGAAGGGTGGCACCAAGGAAGGCCGCAACTTCTCTAAAGATTTGAATATCTTTGCTATCCCAACCAACGAGTTGACATCTAACAAGAATCTGATTCAGAACCCTGGATATTAATTCGCAAACATAAAAAGGAATTCATTATGAAAAATATAATTAAATCAGCTCTACTCGTTGTCATGAGTTTAACTCTCATGACAGCTTGTAGCGACGACAATGACTCTAATCCGACTATTCAGTCACCAACAGAGTTCAAATTGAATACTCCAGCATTGGAGAATACACCAATCGACCTGGCGAATTCGTCTAAGATTATATTGACCTGCTCACAGCCAAACTATGGCTATACAGCAAGCGTTCAGTATACTGTCCAGGTAGCAACTACACCAGATATGTCTGATGCTCAGGAGATTTCAGAAACCAGCTCAAGCGCCAAGGTTGAAGTCAATGCTTCTTTATTGGCAAGTACTTTGACCAACATCTTTGTGGAAAAAGGCAAGACTGAGGCTGATTTCCCTATGGACGTAAAGGCTTACTTCCGCTTGAAGGCAAACATTGTGACCAGCAATGGTAATGTTGTAGAAGGAACAGAGATTCTTTCTAATGTAGTTTCACTCAACAAGATTCACCTCTTGTTCTCATTGCCACCAGTCAACTTGCCTAGCCATGTATATACTGTAGGCAACTTCTGTGATTGGAAATGGGACAATTGCTTCGACATGGTTCAGGTTTATGGTACAGATAATACCTTCTGGCGTCTTGTCTATATCGACGATAGCGGTATCAAGTTCAATTCTGCAGCAGAATGGAACGGCAGCGAAGTTGGTTATGCTGGCATCACTGTTTCTGGCGACTGCAAGGACGACATCATTGACAATGGAGGCAATATCGCTTCCAAGAACCCTGGCTGGTATCTGGTAATCGTAACAACATCTGTTGTAAACCGTGAAATCCACTATGACGTTCAGTTCAACAAGCCAACAATCTGGCTCATTGGTCCTGCAGCAGGCAGCACCGACTACGCAGAGGAAGCAGAAGGCTGGTCATTCACCGTACCTACAACCAAGGACGGAGATTTCGTTTCTCCAGCATTTGCAGGTTCAGTTCCTGGTGGTGATGGTGATGGTGTACGTATGTACGTTAAGATTCCTGGACACGACTGGTGGCATTCTGAGTTCGTTGTATTAAGCGATAAGATTGCGTATCGTGCAACAGGCGGCGACCAGGCTAGAGTTGCAGGTTCTGCAGGTCAGAAGGTTTACCTCAACTTCTCTAAGGGAACAGGTGAAATCAAGTAAATAACGATTTAAAATCGAAAGACAATGAAAAAGTTATCATTATATATCTCTATCGCACTTGCAGGCCTCTTCATGGGGTCCTGCAGCGAAGATTTCAAAGACTGGGCAGATCCTCAGACTAATCCACAGGAAGATGCCGTTACAATTCCTGGCTACCAGGCAAGTGGCGTTAACGCATTCGACTTGGCTAACGTTGCAGATAGCGTGAATGTTTATACCATCAGTTCTGCTGCTCTCCCTGAAGGTTTCGAATTGGGAAACAGCCGAATCGAACTGACTCCTGAGGGGGTAGAGAATGCAACTGCCACAGAAGTTAAGACTTCTAATGACGGTAAAGCTACCAAGGCTGACATGCAGGCTCTTATTGAAAGCGTTTACGGTAAGGCTCCTGTTGCCCGTACTTTCAACGGCCATGTTTACACAACTGCCGTCAAGGATGGACAGGCTGCTTTGATTGACGCAGGTACTGTAAAGGTGACAGCTACACCTGTAGCTCCTAACATCTCTCAGAACTACTATATTATTGGTGGTGCTTTGGATTGGACTGCTGATGCAGCAAAGACCCAGAAGTTCAACCATAGCGACATTAATGTTTACGACGACCCTGTCTTCACTATCACAATTCCTGCAAAGGAGGGTGAAGATACTTGGTTCGGTATTGTAGATGACGCAGCTTGCGAAGCTATAGCTGCTAATAATGACTGGTCTTCTGTTCTCGCACCAGTAAATGGTAACGGCAATAACGCTATGAATGAGACAGAGCAGTTGGATACCCGTGCAAAGGTTGGCGACGGTGCATCATTCAAGGTTCCTGCAAGTGCTGGTGCCAAGTACATCAAGGTTGAAATCAACATGTTGGACTACACCTACAAGATTACTCCTCTCTCATTCGGTGAGTACTTCTATGAGATTGGCAATGATTCTGGTTGGAAGACATCCAATGCTCTCTATGGTGGAAATGGTGATGGCAAGTATCAGGGATTCTACTATCTGAACGGTGAGTTCAAGTTCAAGCCTAATGCAGATAACTGGGCTGGTGACTATGAATTCGATGGCGAAGGCAAGATTGCCGACAATGGCGGCAGCAACTGCCCAGACCCAGGTGCTGGTTTCTACAAGATTGACGTTGACTTGCAGGCTGGTACATACGCTCTGACACAGGTTAAGTCCATCAC
>CAMBBY010000112.1 GCA_945863825.1 uncultured Prevotella sp.
ACACAAGGAGTATCGTCGGCAGCGTCAGATGTGTATAAGAGACAGATCATCTTCTTCCGTTATCTCTTTTTCCAATATGTCCTCTTCATTCGTCACTTCTTCGTCCAACATTTCTCCTTCATCTTCCTCCTCCTTTTCCTTTTTTCCGAAGTTAGGATCTATTTTGAGGTAGATGGTAACCAGGAAGGTGATTACGCAGCATGCCATCACGACGATGAAGAAATGGCGGTATCCCAAGATGTCTTTCAGATAACCCGAAACCATGCCCGGAAGCATCAGACCGAGATAGGAAATACCGGTACAGATGGAGTAGTGAGAGGTCTTGAACTTGCCCTGACTGTAGAATAGCATGTAGAGCGTAAGCACCGTGAAGCCTAACCCATAACCGAACTGCTCTACGAACAGGCAGGAGGACACCATCACGATATCAGAATTGAGCGAATAGCTGAGATAGATATAGACGGCATCCGGCAGGGTGATGGCGCAAACCATCGGCCACAGCCACTTCTTCATACCGTCGCGGCTCACTAAGATACCTCCGATGATACCACCCAGAAGGAGACCGATGAGACCAACCGTACCATTGGCAAGTCCGTATTCCTGCGGTGACATGCCCAGACCACCCTGCGAGTTAGGGCGAAGGATGAAAGTCTTGGTCATTGTATTGAGCAAAGCCTCCGGGAAGCGGTAGAACAGCAGGAAGAGCATCACGATGACCGTCTCTCTCACTCCGAATTTCGTAAAGAAAGTGCGGAACATATTCTTCAGTTCGTGAGTCACTTCGCCCACAGTTCTCTCCGTCTGCACATCCTCTTTCGGCGTAGGCATCAGGCGGCTATGGTAGAGCCACAGACCGATGAAGATGCCAGCTAATCCGTAGAAAATCAGTGCCCACGAGAAGCTTATCTGATTGCGGAACATCACCTGCAGCACACCAGCCAGCATCACTAAGAAACCATTCACAAAGATGATGGCGAGGCGGTAGAAGGTGTTGCGCAGACCCACAAACTTCGTCTGGTTGTGCTCATCCAGCTCTATCATATAGAAGCCGTCGGCAGAGATGTCGTGGGTGGCGCTGCAGAAGGCGATGAGGAAGAAGAAGCACATGGTGGCCTGAAACCAGAAAGCCGTAGGCAGCGAGAACGCAATGCCTGCCAGTGCTGCTCCGATGAGCGCCTGCATCGTAAGTACCCACCAGCGCTTCGTCTTCAGCAGATCGATGAACGGGCTCCACAAGGGTTTGATCACCCAGGGAAGCGCCAGCCATCCTGTATAGAGACCCACTTCGGCATCCGTGAGTCCCAACTGCATATACATCACAACAGAGAGAGTTGTCACGATCACGTTGGGCAGTCCCTCTGCAAAATATAGGGTAGGGATCCATGCCCATGGATTCCTGCTATTCTTCTTTGTTACCATTTTATCCATTAGATATTTATCTTTTGTCCATTAGATATCGTCCTGTTTCTTAGACATCGCTTGTCTATCAGAAATTAGACCTTACTCGTTGATCAGAAAGAACTCTATCCTTAGACCTTACTTGTAGATTTTCTTGATTTCTGCTCCCTGATAGTATCTCAGCAGGATATCATCGTAGGAGTATCCTTCGTTGCCCATCACGGCAGCACCTATCTGACAGAGACCCACTCCGTGTCCCCATCCGGCTCCGATCAGTTCGAAGCGCTGAGGAACCTGGTTCTCGTCCAGATCAGACTTATCTACCACGAAAGCCGAACTGTAGAGATGGCTGTCGCTCAAGGCTCTGCGTATTTCCAGCTCCTTGCCGATGGTGAAAGTCTTTTCGGTACCGACAATCTGCAGTTTGCTGATGCGTCCGCTCGTACCGCGTTCCACAGCCTTCATGTCGAGGATGCAGCCGAAGTTCATCTTCAGTTTCTCTTCGAGCAGCTGCTGCAGTTTCTCCTGAGTCAGCGTCACCTTCCAGCGGTAGAAATCGGCAGTCTCCTGGTCGTAGTCGTTTAATACTTCCGAGAGCACCTTTCTGTCTGTAGTATTGCAGAAAGCAGGCGGGTTGGAGCGGATCCAGCGGTCAGCCTCTTCCTCCTGAGTCAAGTCAGGAATTCTGTATTCAGAATCCATCAGAGCCTTTGAACCCTTCAGGTTCTCAGCATCTCCATCCTTCAGTCCCTCTGTATTTCTTGCGTCCTTCAAGCACTCGGCATTCATAGAACTCTTCAGTCCTTTCGGCTTGATTCCCAAAGCAATATCCCTCACAGCAGAGAGATAACTCTTAGGCGTGTTCTCCCAGCAATATTGGAATTCCTCGGTGATACCGCCGCAGCACTTGGAGAATCGGGCATCGCAGATTTCCTCGCCATCCATCAGAATCTGTCCCTTGGTCTGGCGGATAGCTTCTGCCACATGCGGAGAAGTCTCCTTGGTGATGCCCTGGTAGCGCTGGCAGTGGTCGTCGGCGCAGACATCAAAGATGGTGTGGTCTTCGCGGTCGTACCAGCGGATGAGCATGTCGTCTTTCTTGACAAAAGAGAAGAAATTGTTGCCGCTCTCAGCCACGTCTCTTCGCTTCTTCATCTGCGCCAGGAGCCATGAACGGGAAATCACGGCATGCGCCTTGAGGAGTTCAAGACTGGAGGTAGCACTCATCTCGCTGGATATCACGCTCTCCAGATACTTCTCTACAGGAAGCTCGTTGATGGCGCAGATCTTGTCTGATTCTACCACAAAATGGAGCGTACCTAAGAAGGTCTGTGTTTCCTTGCGTTCCCAGTGGAAGTTGACGCCGATAGTGACATCGCTCAGTGAGAAGGAGGCATCGCAGCTCTGCGGATGGAAGGTAAGCGAACTGTACTGATTGCCGTTCCAGAGCACACCTCCCTCGGAGAATTCCACTTCCTGCTCGCCCGTAACCAGTTCGCCCTTGGCAAGGTAAGGCTTGTTGAGCGAGAAGTGAATCTTCTGACCGCTCACGATGCCCACAGAGACATTCGGCTGCTTGCCGTTATTATATAATGTGGAAGTAGTGACGGTACTTTCCTCAGCCTCCTTGGCAGCCTTCAGCTTATGGATGATGCATTCCATCTTCTCGCCGGAAATGCCGCATTCCTTCAGGATAGCCTCAGCCTTCTCCTCGGTGAGCTTGCGGAAATCCTCTTCGCGTGGCGTGATGATGAGTCCCGACATATCGAGGGCTCCTGGAGAAACCATGATCTGGGCATCGCCCTCGGCAAAATAGGCTTCCGGACGGTGCTTCTCTCTTGGAATCACGATACTGATATATTCATCACCTTTGCGCCAGGCCACGATGTTCATCATCGGCTCAGTCTCGTCGCCGCGCTGAGGCATCGCACTGTAGAGGCGCTTGAAGAGCATCTCGTCGCATTCCTCGCTCTTGGAGATAATCACGAAGGCTGGAACGGTATAGTCGCGGATGGCTGCTATCTTCTCCTCGTCGTTCAGACAGATGATATCTGTCAGGTTGCGTGAGAGGCGCTGCCAGTTGTTCTGCAGTGGAAGTATGCCGCTGGTTCCTGCCTGGAAATGCAGATGGTCTGGAGCCGAGGCACCGCACTTCGGACCGTTGTAGAATACCATCAGTTCGCTGTGCAGACTCAGAAATCGGTGCATCTCGCCATAGTTCTTGAAGATGGCCTGCGGCTGATGCTTGCGTGCCGGAATCGTGAAATGTACCGGAAGGATAGGGAACGGATTGACCAGCAGGTAGAAACGTTCGTCTATCTGCTTGGACATCTGTACCTTCGGACGGTTCTTCTCGCAGAGGAAGCATGGACGCTCATCGAGGGTCTTCTTGTCTATCTTGGCACCTGTGCTCACGATGCGGGCAGGGTTCCATTGCAGTTTGAGAAGGTCGGAGAGAGTCTGGCTCTCCACGTGCTTCAGGTCGCGGTAGCGATGGCGTGCATCCTCCCATCTCTCCAACTGGCGGTTGAAGAAGCGTGAGATACTGCTGTCTTCCATAATGTCGGCCTTGCCCTGCAGCATCTGCTGGCGTGCCTTCAGTTCCATCGTGCGCAGACGGTCTTTATAGAGATTGTTGGCATTCACTTTTTCGATACTCAGAGCGGCATCACTGTTGCCTCCCCAGCGGCGGCAGAGGTACAGTTCATCATAGATTCTTCCGATTCTGTATCGGCGAGAGAAGGCAAGTCCTAAGGCGTAGTCTTCGCCATAAGACGTGTTAGGGAACTGTATCTGTCTGACGAGCGGTGTGAAGAATGCTCTCGGAGCACCCAATCCGTTGATGCGCAGTGCGTTGTTGCAACCGTTTTCCTCGGTCCATTCCTTATGGTCTATCAGTCCTGGAGGCAGGGTGTTGAGGTTGAAGTCGCACATGCGGTACGAGCCGATCATCATCGCAGCCTTCTGGTTGTGAAAGGCATCTACGATTTTCTGGAGAGTCTTCGGAGACGAATAGAGGTCATCGCTGTCCAACTGGACTGCAAACTTGCCGCAGTGCTCGCTATTGATGGCTACATTCCAGCAGCCGCCGATGCCGAGATCGTTTCTCTCTGGCACAATCTGTACGAGCCGCCCCGCCTGTTTGTCGTTTCTGGCTTCCATCTCGCGAGCGATTTCATCAAGAATCTCACCAGTGCGGTCGGTAGAATGATTGTTGACCACGATGACGTTGAACTTGAAATTGGCTTTCTGGCTCAGCGCACTCTTCACGGCATCCGCGATGGTCTTCTCTCTGTTGAAAACTGGGATGATCACAGAAGCCTCGTAGAAGAATTCCTGCTCGCCGAAATCCGGCTGGCGATAAAAGCTGGTATCGATGAGGGCTCCCACCTTGTTGAGATGTAGCGTGCAAGCCTTTTCCATCTCTATCTGCACCTCTCTGTTGCGAGGGTTCACATAGTCGAATTGCTTCTCGCCGCTCTTTCGGTTGTCGAGTTCATCTTCTGTATAGAGGAATTCATTGAGATGGAAGATCTCTCCCACGCGACTCAGGTAGAGACGGAGGTCGTAGAGACCCGCATATTGATAGTCAGCTCTGTCCTGCTGGGCGATGAAGTCGTGGAGGGCTTGCGCCTTGATGAACCAGAGGCTTCCGAAATCGAAGTCGTCGCGAAGGCTACCAGACTGGTAATCAATAACCGGATGCTTGATCAGCTTGCCGGTATTCGCTTCTTGTTCAGCTTTCAGTTTATGAGTTTCTGCTCCATCCGCTTTTGCTTCATGAGTTTCAGATCCATCTTTTTCTTCTTTTCCTCCAACTTTTGCAGCCTCTTTATCTTCTTTAATCAAGGAATAATAGTCGGAGTAAACCATAACGGCTCCCGTATCGTCAGCCGTGCGTAGGAATCGCTCCAGGGCATAAAGTCCCCATTTAATCGGAGTAGTCTTGGTGCAGATCATCACATAGTCGGCATCGGTGTTTTCTGCAATGCTTTCTACCGTGTTGCTGCTTTCCAATCGGTCAATGACTACGAAGGTGCATCCATCAGGCACTTGGTGATGGGCTGCAAAATCAGCGCTCACCAGGAGATTGATATGCTGAACCGTCTTGTTGTCATGAAGTTCCAGAAGTGCGCTTTGGGCTACTTCAATGTCTTCACAAGGTAAGAAAAGGTCTATTTTTTCTCTCATTTCTTTGTGTTATGTTTTTGCGTTTCGGCTTCCTTTCTGGAGGTCCAAACGGTATTTTTTATCTATATTTTAGCTTATTATATTAAAATATGTGGCAAAGATAACAATTTTTCGCCAA
>CAMBBY010000113.1 GCA_945863825.1 uncultured Prevotella sp.
GATTGGAGCCAACTTCAATACCAAGCAGGAACAGGAGTACCCATATCAACGCCGTGATGATGCGACCTAAAAAACTCATTTTCTTATTACGGAGCAGATAACCTGTACCTATTCCGCAAAGCATTATCAATACAATTTTGAGCATTGTTTCTTGATTTCTTCTTATTTTATTATTTGATGAATAATTGGATTAATAAACGGATTCTTGGATAAAGAACGGAATCTTCACCTAATTATTATATAAAAGTAGAGGAAACATACGAATACCCAGAAGAATCATACGAATAAAAACTTTCCTTAACATTAACATACTTTAATAGCATTCTTCTGCCAGTATTCAATTATTCTTTGTACTTTAGCGCCTAAAAAATAAAAACATGAGCAACGGTTTATTACTTTGGGTAGATGACGAGATAGAACTTCTCAAGGCGCATATCATATTTCTGGAGAAAAAGGGATATGAAGTTATAACTGTGAGCAATGGTCCAGATGCTATCGACCAGTGCAGACAGCAGACCTTCGACCTGATTCTCTTAGATGAAATGATGCCAGGACTTAGCGGATTGGAAACTCTTCAGCAAATCAAGGAAATCCAACCAGCTACCCCTGTAGTCATGTGTACCAAGAGCGAGGAAGAGAACATCATGGACCAGGCTATCGGTTCAAAAATCGCAGACTATCTCATCAAACCGGTCAACCCCAGCCAGATATTGCTCTCTCTCAAGAAGAACATACATCGCAAAGATATAGTCACAGAAGTAACCCAAAGCGGTTATCAGCAAGACTACCAGCAAATCGCCATGCAAATCATGGATTGCCGGACAGTACAGGATTGGGTAGAAGTATATAAGAGACTGGTAAAATGGGAACTTGAACTGAGCGACACCGAGAGTTCGATGACAGAACTGCTTACCATGCAGAAAGAAGAAGCCAACATCGGATTTGCCAAATACATCACCAAGAACTATTTGGAATGGGTAAATCCCAAGAATATCGGCAAGACGATAGAAGGTAAGCCCGTCATGAGTCCAGACATCTTCAAAACCAAGATTTTTCCAAAACTGGATCAGGGTGAAAAGATATTCCTCATAGTTATCGACAACTTCAGATATGACCAATGGAAAATGTTGGGACAAGATATCGGAGAACTCTTCGATATCGAGGAAGACATGTATATGAGTATTTTGCCAACAGCCACCCAGTATGCACGCAATGCAATATTCAGCGGTCTGATGCCAAACAAAATAGCAGAAATGTTTCCTGACCTATGGGTAGATGAAGATCAGGAGGAAGGCAAAAACCTCAACGAAGAACCTCTCATCCAAACCCAGTTGGAAAGATTCAGAAAGCACTACACATTCAGTTATCACAAGATAAATGATTCTGCTGGAGCCGACAGATTTCTGGATAAATACAATGAATGCAAGAATAACGACCTCAATGTACTGGTCGTAAACTTTATCGACATGCTCTCACATGCACGTACAGAATCTAAGATGGTGAGAGAATTGGCAAACAACGAATCTGCCTATCGCAGCATTACACAGAGTTGGCTGAGACATTCAGTTCTTGCAGAACTATTCAAACGTTTATCGCAAGACGAATTCAAGGTCATCATCACCACCGACCATGGAAGTATTAGGGCTTCAAAACCTATCAAGATAATAGGAGACCGTAATACCAACACCAACCTGCGCTATAAGTTAGGCAAGAATCTTGCCTACAATGCCAAGGAAGTGTTCACAATCAAGGAGCCACATAAAGCACAATTGCCCGCTCCGAACCTGAGCACAACTTATGTATTTGCGTATGGTGATGCCTTCTTTGCCTACCCCAACAACTACAACTACTATGTATCCTACTACAAGGACACATTCCAGCATGGAGGCATATCCATGGAAGAGATGCTGATACCACTCATTACATTGACACCAAGGAGACGATAGAAAAAGAAAACAAGAAAAGGAAACAAAATATGAAAATCAAAATTGACTCATTACAAAACATCCATGCTGCAGCCAAGTAATTTCTGGTCAACATGGGTGATGGTAAAGTCTTTGCCTTTTACGGAAAGATGGGTTCAGGTAAGACCACATTTATCAAAGCTATCTGCGAAGAGTTGGGAGTAGATGATGTCATCACATCTCCTACATTTGCCATTGTCAACGAATATACCGCAGGGAATGGCGACCCAATCTATCACTTTGACTTCTATCGTATCAAAAAGATAGACGAGGTCTATGATATGGGATATGAGGATTACTTCTATGGAGGAAACTTATGTTTTCTGGAATGGCCAGAACTGATAGAAGACCTTCTACCAGAAGATGTGACAAGAGTACATATTCACACAGAAGAAGACGGAAGCAGAACCGTTGAATTCTGATACTTTTTGGGGGGCATGATAGCCCCATTAAAGTAGCAGACTATAACGATGCGCTTTATTAGACTTTAATAAAGCGCATCGTTAACTCGTGTAGATTTTCGACAAGTTATGTTCTTGAAATTATCCATCCCTGTACCCACTTTTATTTTTCCCTGCCCACGGAAAAATTCTTGCGTGGGCAGGGAGAAAAAAGATCTGATGCATCGGTCATGGATATGACGGGGCTGACGGCAGAGGAGATAAAGCTGCTGAAAGCGGAGATGTAGATTACGACTATCACCAAATAATCAAGGGTCTATACACCCTTTTGTCGAGGTGTATAGACCCTTGTTGCTTTCCCGTAATCAGATATATACTATAAACCTAATTATGTTTTAATGACGAGAGAATAGTTTTTTTACTGCAACAGTAATTCTTTTGGCTAAATCATCACAATCAGAACAACTGTTCTTATTAATCAGAATATACAAAGACTCATTTTCTATTGCATAATGCTTGAACAATCTTTCAGATACCACAGACGTAGTGAATTTCTTATATACACGAAATCGTCTTGTCGCCATTCCTAATTCATCATTTTCATCTTCTGCACCAACAAAGAAGAATGAGGCTTTGCTATCTCTTTTCAATACATCAAGCATAATATGGAACAATGTATAGAAAATAATTCTTGGCTCAAAAGTGTTAGTCCGAAGACTAAATTTCAATTTACTATTCATATTCGCCTTATCAAAGAACTTCACACAATAAGCATGTTCCTGATAACGTTCAACTCTTACAATATAAGAATGATGAGATTTAGCGGACTTGAATCTATATTGCAAAGTTTCAATCAGCCATTCATCAGCACTATCCCTATCTATCATTTGAAAGACGAATGGATAACCTTCACTTTCTTCCATATTAATTTCAAATTAACTGTTTATAGACAGGGATGCGGATTTTGTCTAATTGTTCTGTTGTCAGAGCCTTAACATCATCGTTAACCGTAAAATACACAGTAGGATATCGGTACTTACCATTAGGCATAAGTACCTTTGTTACCTGCTTGATAATCTCAACCCCATCAAGCGTAACTATCTTAGTCTCTGTTTTATCTACTATCTTTCCCATAAGCAGAATTTTTGTTATTTGATTCATTGGCTATGCAAGCAAACGCAATGAAAACTTGTTTTCAAATAGCCAAGTGCAGCATTCTGCTGCAAAGATACACCGCTTTTTTGTAACTACCAAATTATTCGTGAAGAAAACAACATAAAACACAAAATTCCGACTCTTTCGGCATCCGTATCATATCCCCAAAGGGCTGCAAACGGCATTGTTACCGTCTGTATGCCATCCACCATATCATAAAAATATAATAGTGGAGAGGTAGATTACGACTATTACCAAATAATCAAGGGTCTATACGCCACCTTTTCATCGTGGCATATAGACCCTTGTCGTTTTCCCATGAGGTGCGGTAAAAGTCACTGTATTAAGTACTTATGCCACACCCTTTTCTTGTTCAGCAGTAACGCCAGCATATAACTTATCTATTGGAAATATCAAATCCCAATTCTTATCTTTTGTTTACTTTCTTGTATTTTTGATTGCTTGCTGTAGGATTATCTGGATTAGTCATCTGCAAATACCCTGCTGCAACAAGGGATGTGATGTAACGCTCACGGTTCTTTGTCTGATTGGATAAACCAAGGCGTTCCATGATCTCTGCGGTGGTTCGAGGAACTGAACAGAAATTGACTATATCCCTTTGCTTATTAGACAATGACACTTTTTTAGTGTCAGAGTGTCTAAGTTGAGTGTCTAAGTTGGTGTTAGAGTGTCTAAGTCTGGTATCTAAGTCAGTGCCAGAGTGTCTAAGTCGAGTGTCAGAGTCTTGGACTTGGTTACTTTTTTCCTCGACTTCGTTACTTTTTTGTTCGACTTGGTTACCGACTTGGTTACTTTTCCCCTCGACTTGGTTACTTTTTTTCTCGACTTCGTTACTTTCTCCTCTCCAAACCGTGATGACAAATTCCTGCGCCTTGTCATTATTCATAAACGTGACATTAACATCTTCATCAAGAGCACGAGTGATGCCGCTACCTACACCAGTGTATGGCAGCAAGTATATAGCATTATTAAAAAGGAACATATTGCGAGGCATGGATGTTCCTGCCTTGATATCCTCAATAGTAAGTCCATTAGGCAATGCACCAGGACTGTGAATCTCAACACGATTGTCGAAAATGAAAATGCGAACAGGGGCTTTCATGTTCAACGAGCGATGTACAAGGCTGTTTACTGTGAACTCAACCAAACTGGTATAAGGTATTTCCAACTTACCCATGCTGTTGAATTCATCTCCCACCTGCACATTATGCAGATTACGAGTGAAGAAATCCATGATAGTGTCATACTGATGAAGCAGATTTCCCTCCATATCTGCATCATTCACCTTGTCACGGAAGACCTTGCTGCCGATGCTGTTGCCAGCAAAACAGATGCACTTGGCTGTCATCATTGGCATCCAGCGTTGGGTGTATTTGCCAAACAGAAGCATGGCAGCAACTGTCAGTGTACCATCAGGACGGATAAATCGCAGATTGCGAAGTATCTTCTCACAGTCATGGCCTTTAGCTATGGCAGAGCATATCGCATCAAGTGATGCTTCATTAAAAGCGTCACCTGTCAAGCCTTTCTTTTCCAAAACTCTCTCAAAACGGTTGCCAAGAAACTGCTTGATAGTCGTTGCATCAAGGTCGTTGACTGTTGCATCCCTAACACCTGCCTCGTCTGGTGCAAAACTACCGCAGTCGGTCATCATTTCTGCAAGTTCAGCATTATCGAACACTTTACGCTTGTCGGCACCATTCTTCACCCATACGATTCCCTTGTTGTCATGATAAGGCTTGTTGAGTCCTTCCTTCACAGTAGCAACA
This sequence comes from uncultured Prevotella sp., assembly GCA_945863825.1. Lineage (GTDB taxonomy): Bacteria > Bacteroidota > Bacteroidia > Bacteroidales > Bacteroidaceae > Prevotella. The sequence continues at coordinate 5,311 of CAMBBY010000113.1, forward strand.
ACCAAGTTGCCATCCTCAACTTCAACAGTATCTATCTTAATCAGAATGGATGGCACTACGTTTTCTGAAGCGATGTCACTCAACAAGTTGGTTGTTTCTTGTACCTCAGAATACGACAAGGCATTGATTTCTCCAGTCTTATCCTTTATACCAACTACCAACTTGCCGCCCTGTGAATTACTGAACGCCACTAACTCACAGGCAATATCATATTTGTCGAGAATGCGTTCCTTGAACTGCATCCCCGACACCTCACCAGCCTTTATCTGTTTCAATATATCGTCCATCATTCTTTGATACATTCTTTGTTCAACAAATCGTTTACATCCACTTTTAGCAAATCAGAAATCCGTATTAAGGTTTCCAAGTCTGGTTGGCA
>CAMBBY010000114.1 GCA_945863825.1 uncultured Prevotella sp.
ACTCTCAACAGAGAGGAAGCAGAAGATGTCGCGCAGGATACAATGATTAAAGTCTGGAACGCCCGCGAAAGATGGCAGGATTTGGAATCCATCGAGGCATTCAGCCTAACCATTGCCCGCAATCTCTCGCTCGATCGCATCAAGAAGAAAGAAAATCAGAATGATTCGATAGAAAACGAGAAGATAGAGCAGCCAGACACCGCTTCTACCCCATCCGAGCGAATGATTCAGAAAGACAAGCTGGACATCGTGAGGAAAATGATAAACGAGCTGCCAGAGAAACAGCGCTCCTGCCTGCAACTGAGAGATATCGAAGGAAAGGCATACAGGGAAATAGCTGAAATCCTGGAAATAACCGAGGAACAAGTAAAAGTAAATATCTTCAGAGCTCGTCAGACAGTAAAACAAAGATTTCAACAATTCGACAGATATGGATTATAAGTACATCAACCAACTTTTGGAACGCTACTGGAAGTGCGAGACCTCTTTGGAAGAAGAGAACATCCTCCGCACATTCTTCAGCCAGGATGAACTTCCTGCCGAGCTGGAGCCGTATAAGTCTCTCTTTGCCTATGAGTTGAGCGAGACCAAGAACAAGGCTTTGGGTGAGGAGTTCGACCAGAAGATGATGGCTATGATCGAAGATGAATACACCAAGGAGCCTAACAAGGCAAAGGTTGTATCGCTGACAGAGCGCCTGAAGCCATTATTCAAGGCTGCCGCTGTCGTAGCCATCTTCCTCACTTTGGGCAATGCTGCCCAAGTTCCATTCCAGGAAGATTCTCAGAATGTTGAAAACGTGGGAGTTATCAAGGCGACAAGAGGCGCTTCTGTTGCATTGAGTGGAGATTCTGCAAAAGTAGATTCCATGCAGCACACCAGCATCGACAAAATGACTGTTGATCAAGCCTCTCCCACCATATTAAAGTAGTAATTTCTATGCTTTCTCTATATAAAAAGAATCATGTTTAGTAAAACAATTCGAAACTGTGAAGTTTCATTTCTCTCAAATTTTTCATAACATACTAACGTAATAGGGCTGCCAGGATATTCTGGCAGCCCAACTTATTTTTATTCGTTTCTTACAGGTTGTACAACATATCCTTAGCTACCATTTTCGAGTCATCCACTCCTTTATGAACTAAAGGTTGGGTGAATACTTAATAGTATAGATGAGGAATGAGCGCTATAGTCGTACAACATAGGAGTTTATAGTCGTACGACATGAGACAAAAATAAAGCTTTACTCATATTTTTTGATACGTAAAGTTGTGAAATGAGAATCTTTTTTTATGCAGCAATCCTGTCTTTGAGTGCTACATTAACTTAAAACAAGCAGGTAAAATTCGGAAGGAAATAATTACAAAGAAGGATATATCATATCGTTTATATATCTATCATATGGAATCTATTAGGAGAATAGACTTAAACACCAAATAATGACATAGTTTTTTGCAACTTTCGATTATTTTGCTTATCTTTGCCCTCACAATCAGAACAGAAAGCTATGGCACTGAAATTATATCCAATAGGAATACAGACATTTGAGGAGATTATCCACAGAGATCTTCTCTATATTGACAAGACGGAATACATTTACCGAATGTCACATAGTGGCGGTAAACATTTCTTCTTGGGACGACCACGCCGTTTTGGAAAGTCACTCCTGGTATCAACCATGCAAAGTTACTTTGAGGGTAAAAAGGAACTCTTCAAAGGACTTGCCATGGAGAATCTGGAGAAAGAATGGACTGAGTATCCTGTGCTGCACTTCGACATGAGTGGAGGTAAGCACATGGAGAAGGAACAATTGGAGAGATATTTAGCAGATGTACTAGAAGAACAAGAGACTAAGTGGGGCTATCACAGCAAAAAGATTGATGCCAACCTCCGCCTCAAAGACCTTATAGACTTTGCTTACGAAAAGACAGGCAAGCAAGTGGTTGTACTTATCGACGAGTATGATGCACCTTTGCTTAATGTGGCTCATGAGAAAGAGCAGCTTGACGAATTGCGTAATATCACGCGCAATTTCTTTAGCCCATTGAAAATGCGAGAAGGCAAGCTTCGCTTTGTCTTCCTCACTGGTATCACAAAATTCTCGCAACTCAGCATTTTCAGCGAATTGAACAATATCACCAACATCTCTATGGATGACGAGTATGCAGGTATCTGCGGCATCACTAAGGAAGAGCTATTGGGGAATATGTCAGAAGATATAGAGATGCTTGCCAAGGCTCAAGACCTATCAGTAGATCAGACTACTGCCAAGCTCAAGGAATATTATGATGGTTATCATTTTTCAAAGGCTTCGCCAGATGTGTTCAATCCATACAGTCTGCTCAATTGCTTTGCAAAACGAGAACTGGGTACCTATTGGTTTGCCTCTGGAACGCCAACCTATCTCATCAATACGATGAAAAAGTTAGATACGCTTCCTACTGACATCGGTCGCATTGAAGCTGACGAGAGTGAATTTGATGCACCAACGGAGAATATGAATACCATCATGCCATTGCTCTACCAGAGCGGCTACATCACCATCAAGGATTACAACAAGGACTACAACTATTATACCCTTGACATACCCAACAAGGAAGTGAAAGTAGGTTTGACCAAGGCTCTCATCCCAGCGTATGTTACTCACAATACACTTGCCACCACTACAACAGCTCGTCGCTTCGCCCAAGCTCTGGACCAGCAGAATATGGATGGAGCCTTGCATCTCTTGCAAGATTTTCTGGGTACTATTCCTTATTGTAACGTAACCAATTATGAAGGTCATTATCAGCAGATGCTCTTCATCATATTCTCGCTCCTGACAGATTATCTGGTGGACGTGGAAGTACATACGCCAAATGGCAGAGTAGATATTGTTTTGCTCACCAAGACCCACCTCTACATTATCGAACTGAAATTGAACAAGAACGCCAAGGCGGCGATGCAACAGATCAATCTGAAGAACTATCGCCAACGCTTCGCCCTCAGCAGCAAGCCTATCACCAAGGTTGGCATCAATTTCGATTCCACCAAGGGAAATATAGAGGATTGGGTGATTGAATAACATATATACAAAATCTGCCACAGACCTCTTATCCGAAGACTGATTATTTGTCATGGGCATGGGAAAGAAAGTCTTGCAGAAAGCCTCCCATACCCCACTTTCATTTTTCCCTGGGCAAGAAAAAATTTTTCTCTGCCCAGGGGAAAATTTTTCTCGCGGGATTTATCAATGCTTTAGTAACAAGAAAAAAAACAGTCAACAGATTTTACAAAACCCGATTGACTGTTCTGTTTGTTATCCTTTGACAATCTAAAAACCAAACTAAATAATTTTAATATAAACCTAAACCTTAGCTACAAGTCTCAATCATTTCAATGCCTTTGCTCTCATCAATGCCTCCAGATAATAGTAGTCGGCATAGATGATACTGGCATCAATCTCACTTCCTGCAGGATGATGACCTGTACTGTGCATGAGGAAAGCTACATTCTTCTTGCCGCTCTGGTATCGGTCTGTACTCAACTGAGCCAAAGACTGCAAGGCAAACAGCTTATATTCCTCACCTTTCTCACCTCCCACATACTGCTGGAGTTCCAACAAGGCATCTGCCACAACACAAGCAGCACTGGCGTCCTTAGGAGCGCCACCTTTCACCCCACGTGGATCATCCATATCCCAGAGAGGAACGAGATCATCGCTCGTTTCCTTCAAAGATTCCGTATAGCCCTCAACAGCCTTGCGTACAGCCTCATCCTTGGTGTTCTGATAATCCATCCAGAAGATGCCCGGCCAGAATCCGTCGCACCACTCCTCAGGAGTTGCCTTGCGGCAGTTCCATCCCTTCTGTCTGTCGCCCTTCAGGATATTGCGCGGTTCCATCAAGAAGTCATAACTGCCATCCTTCTGGCGCAATTCATCCAAGGCTCTACCCACTTGCTTGTGGCAATATTCTAATTGCTTATCCACATCAAGCACCCACATCTTGTCTGCCGCAGAGTTCTTATCCGAAGCCTGATGATTTGCCATTCCCGCTTGCGAGAAGGCAAGAGCAGACATCAAAAAAAAGTATTCTTCCTATTTTCATCGTTATTGTTTATTATTAATACGAATCAAATAAAAAGAATACTTATTAACAAATTCTTTTGGATGCAATAAATGATTGATTTTCCCTGCAAGACGACAGAAACGGGCATATATCCTATTCAATCACCCAGTCCAAAGTGCTAACCTCCTCGGTAATGGTATAGTTGATACCAATCTTTATCACAGGCTTACCTTTCAAGGCAAAGGCATCGGCATAATGCTTGTCTTTGATTTGTTGCAAAGCCTCTTCTGCAGTCTTATTGAACTTCAGTTCTATCACATAGATGGTATCATGAGTTTCCATCGTGAGATCGGTTCTGCCTTTAGCAGTATGTTGCTCTACGAGAATACAGAAGTTGGTGAGCAAGGCGAAGATGATGTACATCATTTGCTGATAATGCTCCTCGTAATTAGTGTTGTCGCAATAAGGAACGGTTTCCAAGAAAGTCTTGAGCAGCAGCAAGGCTTCATCCATTTTGCCTTGATTGATGAGTTTAGACATCTTGGCAATAGTCGTATTTCCCATTACTGACATTCTATTCAGATAATGAGGAAGGAGACTTCTGAACAAACCTATGTGAATTTCCTTGTTAGGGAGTGCCAAGGTGTAAAGTTCCGTATCCTCGTCATAGTCTTTGATGGTAATATAACCGCTCTGGTAAAGCAATGGCATTATGGTGGTCATGGTTTCTGTAGCTGCATCAAAGTCATCCTTTCCAGCTTCCATCTTTTCTCCTAAGTTGATAGGAGTAAAAGCATACTTACGCATCATGTTGAGCAGATAAGTTGGTGTTCCTGAACCGAACCAGTAGGCATTGAATTTTCCTTCGGCAAAACAATTCAACAGGCTGAATGGATTGAAGACATCTGGTGAAGGCCACGTAAAGTGATAACCATCATAGTTCAATTTCAATCTATCTACAGTTTTCTCATAGGAAATCCTATTCTTTTCTGCAAGGCGATTAATGTCATCACTCATCAGAGTCAACAACTCATCCTTTGTAATACCACAGATTCCAGCATACTGTTCTTGCATACTGACATTGGTAATATTGTTCAATTCACTGAAGATGCTGAGTTGTGAGAACTTAGTGATACCTGTGAGGAAGACAAAACGTAGCATTTTCTCGCAACCTTTCAATGGACTGTAGAAATTACGCATGATATCACGCAAGGCATCTAACTGGGTATCTTCATGCGCCACATCAAGCAAAGGGGCATCATACTCATCAACAAGAACGACCACTTGTTTTCCGGTTTGCTCAAAGATAGTCTGCATCAAGTTCGCAAAGCGCACATTTGGGTCTGGCAAATGGGATTCCACCCCATACCGCTTCTCGTTATTTTCGATAATGAAGAGGAGGTATCTTTTTAATTGTTCTATATCCATGTGCTTACCAAGGCTCATGTCAAAGTGTAGCACAGGATATTCTTTCCATTCTTTCTCCAGTTTCTCAATGGCAAGTCCTTCAAACAATTCCTTTTTACCCTCAAAATAACTTTCGAAGGTAGAAACGAGAAGCGACTTACCAAAACGACGTGGACGGCTGAGGAAGAAATATGTTCCATCAGTATGGGTCATACGATATACATATTC
>CAMBBY010000115.1 GCA_945863825.1 uncultured Prevotella sp.
TTTGGTTAACATGCCTGGTGGGCTATCCACGGACTTCCGCACCTGAGCCGAAATATCTTCTTCAATTTCTTTTTTGTTTTGGGAAAAATGAGATAAATATCTTCCCGAGAGTTATTATTGAAAATGATAACCCAATATTTCTTCTTTTTTAATAGAGTTTCCAAAAAAACTTCGTATCTTTGCAGTAGCTTTATGCAAGATAAGCAGTTGTAATATCATCAAGCGTAGAATTATGGCAAGAAAAAGATATCCTATAGGAATACAAACCTTCGATAAGATTCGCACGGAAGACCGGCTCTATATCGACAAGACAGAATATGTTTACCGCATGACACATTCTGACAGCAACTATATATTTCTAGGACGACCACGCCGTTTCGGAAAGTCTTTGCTTGTATCTACTTTACAGAGTTATTTCGAAGGAAAGAAAGAATTCTTTAAGGGACTTGCCATTGAAAAGCTGGAGCAGGATTGGACAGAATATCCTGTGCTCCATTTCAGTATGGCTATGGGCAAGCACATGGAGAAGGAGCAACTGGAAAGATACCTGCTCTATATCATCGGCTTGAATGAAAAAAAGTTTGGTATAGAAAATGATGCTGTTGATCCGAATGTGAGATTGGCAAACCTGATTATGAATGTGTACAGACGAACGGGAAAGAAGGTGGTCGTGCTCATCGATGAATACGATGCTCCTCTTCTTGATGTAGCACACGAGGATGACAATCGCAAGGATCTTCGCAATATCATGCGTAATTTCTATAGTCCATTGAAGGATTGTGACCCATATCTCCGCTTTGTCTTCCTCACCGGCATCACCAAGTTTTCGCAACTCAGCATCTTCAGCGAACTGAATAATATCACCAATATTTCGATGAACAGGGAATTTTCGGGAATATGTGGAATCACCAAGGAGGAGCTGCTCACCCAGATGTCGGACGACATTGATGAATTGGCAAAATCGCTAGGCTCCACAAGAGAAACTGCCATCGAAGAACTGAAAATGAACTACGATGGTTATCATTTCTCTGCCCAGTCGTCAGATATATTCAATCCGTTCAGTCTGCTCAACTGCTTTGCCAATCAGAATTTCGGTTCGTACTGGTTCGCTTCCGGCACTCCAACCTACCTGATTAACATGATGCGGAAGTTTCATGTCTTGCCGGCAACTCTTGGAAAGATGTATGCCAAATCATCAGCCTTTGATGCCCCGACAGAGAACATGACGGCCATAACCCCTTTGCTATACCAAAGTGGCTATCTTACCATCAAAGATTATGACAAGACCAGCAAGCTCTATACTCTTGATTTGCCGAACAAGGAAATCAAAGTAGGATTGTTCGAGAGTCTTCTTCCTAACTATCTGGAAGGAATGTTTGCCCAGAATGGAGATGTCACCATCGCTCAGATGTCTGTGCTTATCCGTCAGGATGATATGGACGGAGCATTACAGCTACTCCAGACTTTCCTAGGAACTGTGCCATATTGCAACGTCACCAACCATGAAGGGCATTACCAGCAGATGCTGTTTATCATCTTCTCGCTTTTGACTGGCTATGTGGTAGATGTAGAAGTGCACACTCCCAATGGAAGGGTAGATATCGTGCTGTTGACCGACATCCGTCTCTATATCATAGAGCTGAAGCTGAACAGGGATGCCCAGACGGCTTTGCAGCAAATCAACCTCAAGAACTATGCCCAGCGCTTTGCGCTTTGCGGGAAACCTATAGTGAAAGTAGGTATCAACTTTGATTCTACCCAGGGAAATATAGAGGATTGGATAATTGAAGAGGAATGATATGGTTAGTTAGCCTCTTGACAAAGAGGCTAACTAACTATAGTCTTGTTACTGAATATAATCAATGTCAATACAGATAGTTTTGCTTTCATTGATTAACAAAGTGCACAGTTCGAAACATCTTAGTGTAGTCTTCAAAAGAGCTAATTGAAGTTGTCAGAAGAGTTACAATCTGTTTTTAGAAGATATAGCTCCTAAGACCGCACATCAGCTGTTGTGCGGTTGCACATCAACTGTTGTGCACATGTCGCCCAGCTGTTATGCATGCGTGTTTCAGCTGATGTGCGGAAATAAATATCCTATAAAGCCTATGATAAAAAGATTCTTCGTCTACTGGTATTACCATATTTTGAAAGTTTAAATGTTCTTTTCTGCAAATTTACGACTAATATTTTAAGATACCAAACTTTTTATTTTTGTTTTTGTTCTGTTGTTAAGTTTTTAGCTGCCCTTGCTGATAGAAAGGTGGTAGTTCAATCCTTCATTTTGCCAGTCACTACCATACATCGTGTTTTACGATGCAAGGGTAGAGACACCTTTCCTGGCATTATTCTCTGATGCAGCTATGGGAGGTATTCTTGGACATCATGAATTGGAGTAGATTTAGGCGATGATGCTGTGCCAAAATCATAATATGTGTAGAAAATATCGCATTTTTCGAAAAAGTCAGCCAAATATTTGGAGATATGAAAATAAAAGCATATCTTTGTACCATAATATCACCCTTAGGTGGAAAAAACTAAGGCTCGCCACTCCTTTTAGGGGTGGCTTATTTTTTATATGTTAACGTATGGAACAACAGATGCAGCGTGTAATTGTTTACATAGATGGATTCAATTTCTATTTTGGCTTGAAACATAATGCGAAATGGAAGAAATATTATTGGCTTGACATCGTAAAGTTGTTTGACTCATTTATGCGTCCGAACCAAGAACTGGTTGCGGTCAAATATTTCTCTGCCAAGCCCGATGACTTGGAACAAAGTTTAAGACAGAATGCTTTCTTTCAAGCCAACAAGGAAAATCCTAAGTTCAAATTGATTTTGGGCAAATACTTGAAGAAGGAAATCACGTGTTTCAGATGTGGCAATGTTATTCATACCCATGAGGAGAAAGAAACTGATGTGAGAATTGCAACGCAAATAGTCGCCGATGCCTACCAAGATAATTGTGATTTGCAGATTGTCGTATCTGCTGACAGCGATATGATACCTGCAATCGAATTAGCGACAGAAGCGAAGCACAAAGTCTTCATCTATTTTCCACCACATCAATATTCAAGCAACTTGGCTGCAATGGGAGCAGGAAAACCTCTTCACATGAAGCAGTATGAGACACGCTTCAAGCAATGTTTGTTGCCGGATGTTGTACATCTTGAAAAAGCAAACTTTGACTTGCACATTCCTGAAAAATGGAAAGGCTTTCAGTGTTTATAAAGATATTACGCCCCTCAGGCGCGCCGAAAGGCAGCATACTAGAGGGGCGTTACTTATTCCCAAGAGCGTAAACCCGCTAGGCGTCCCGGCTGATTTGAAATCCGCCGTAAAAAAAGATTCGACCTATTAAAACTGGAGGATTTGCAATCCCCCAACAACAATAAAAGGAAAAGCATACTCTTTTGCTGCGGTGCCAAGTACAAGCTCTACTTGCCTGATAAGGAAGACTTGCGAAAGGCAAAAAGAACTCTATCTTATGGCTCATTCAGATGAAAAGGATAAAGAAGAATAATATGTTGATGTCCTGAAACAGGACATCAACGTTTCCCTCCATAACCCAACAAAAAAAGCATGGCGCAAATCACTGCGCCATGCCCCAATAAAAGAAAACCTTATAGTCAAAATAGAAATTAGCTATTCTTCTTTAGTACTTCGCATTCTGAGGATCAAAGTTGGTCCAACCATTCATCCAGTTGGTGCTGCCATCGAAGGCTCCGATGTAGGTTACGGTGTCGAAACCTGTCCAGCCATTGAAACTTGCGGCACCGAGCAATGGGCTTCCTGCGATAGGTGTATAGCCATCTGCACCAACCAATGAGGTCCATGAATCAAAATACTTGTTGCTCTGCTCTGCAAAGAAGAAGGTGTTGCTGTATGACTTCTGATTCTTGTCGATGTCCTTCTTCTGGGCAGCATCGTAGAGGTAATCCTCATACTGCTTGTTGGCATCAGTGCCAACGGCATCCATACCAGCGAAATATACATTCTGAAGCTTGAACTTGCCATCCTTGGCATCCTTTACGGTTTCACCCTTCTCACCATCAACAATCAAACCGATAGGCCAGCCTAAGGCTACAGAGTTGATGCAGTTGAGGTTAGAAGAACGGCGAATCTGCATCGCAGCTTGGAACTTGCCAAGGGCTGAACCGTTGTTTGGATTGTATGCTCCGGCAGTGATATAATCTGTGTTGTTCTGGAACTTGTCATCCAATACCTTAGGACCTACAAAGGTGATGTTAGAGAAGGTAGCCTTGGTACGAGGGTCCACGGTAGCACCATCGGCGCAGTTGTCGCTCTCGAAACCGTTGCTCTGAGAGGTATCGGCTATCTTGCTGTCGCGCAGTGAAAGACCATACTGCACCTTTCCTGAGAAACCGTTATCGGTATCGAAATCATCATCCCAGCCCTTGTAGGCTACGAGATACTTGCAGTTAACGGTACCGCCAAACCACTCGAAGGAATCATCATTGGAATAAGATACCTGAACGTGGTCAATCTCTGTGCCTGAACCTACAGAACCTAAGGTTAAACCATTAATCTCCTTATCCTTCTGGAATGGATAACCGGCAAATTCGATGCGTACATAGCTCAAGGCTCCAGAGTTGTCTGCATCATCTGCGCCACCATGCTTGGTACGAGGACCACCCTCTATCTGCTGCTCAGTCTGGTTGTTCTTAGCCTTACCGCAGAGAATGATGCCACCCCAGTCACCAGGCTTTCTGCTGCCGGCAGCCTCTTCAGATGTGAAGACGATAGGCTCTGTGGCTGTACCCTTGGCGATAAGTTTACCGCCACGCTCTGCGATGAGTGCCGCCTTGGTCTGCTTGTCGCCCTTGATGATCGTTCCCGGTTCGATGGTGAGCTCAGCACCATCTGCAATATATACCCATCCCTTGAGGAGATAAGTGCCTTTCTTCAAAGTCTGCTTTCCTGTGAAAACGAATTCCTGGTCGCCGTTGCCAATCTGTGTTCCGTTGGCGTTTTCCTTGTCATCTGTTCCGAAGAGGATGTGGTCGCAAGCCTTCAAGCCGCCATTGGTTGTCCACTTGTAAACTACTTCTGATCCCGGATTTGGAGAAGGAGTTGGATCGTCATTGTCACTGCTGCAGCTGCTCAACATGGCAGATACTGCGAGGATGCCCATGCATCCTAAAAAATACATCTTGTTCATCATTGTTTTCTGTTTTATTAAACAAACATCTAATATAATCTTTCTTGAAATTCTACGGATAGTCTCTAAAATTTATAGATTGCCTGCAAACCGATGTTTCTGCCCGGCTTGTAGCATCTTGCTATTTCTTCTACTTCCTTCTTGCTTCCGTCGCTATACGTTACATCAGCAAACTGCTTGTAATATATCTTTTCTGCAAGAAGATCTCTTACGTTGAGTTTTAGCTCCAGATGGTCGCCGAATTTCTTAGCCAGTGAAAGGTCGATGGTGTTGCGGGGCATCTCGTAGCTGTGAGGCACTCGAGAATTGGAGTCATCGCCTGTGCTCCCCTCGCTTCTGCCCACACCGATGATTCGCTTGCCTATGCGGTTGTAGAGCAGGGCGATATCCATCTTTAATGGCTCATTCTTATAGAAGATGCCGGTGTTGATAAGGTATGGCGACTGACCCTGCATCGGTCTGTCTTCCTCTTTCGAACCCTTCTCAAACTGCACC
>CAMBBY010000116.1 GCA_945863825.1 uncultured Prevotella sp.
ATTCTGCAAATGAAAACATTGATGAAGAAGAAAGGGTCAACCAGATAATAGCAGAGATGAAACCATGGTACGATAACTACTGCTTTTCAGAAGACAGATATAATATCGATCCGAGCATGTATAATAGCAACATGGTGCTCTATTATCTCAACAACCTCATCACTACAGGCAAAGCCCCCAAGGAGATGGCAGATCCAAGTTGCCGAACAGACTATGCCAAGTTAAAGAACCTTGTTCGTCTGGACCGTTTGGACGGTGACCGCAAGGGAGTCTTGATGAAGATAGTCGAAAAAGGCTACATTGATGCCCCAATAGCAGACTCATTTGCAGCAGAAGAAGTAATGAATCCTGATCGTTTCGTCAGCCTGTTATATTATTATGGCATGTTGACGATAGGTGGCACCGATCTCGATGCCCTTCATCTCGTGATACCAAACAATACCATCCGCAAGTTGTATTACGATTTTCTGGTAGAACAATACCAGTCACTACACGGTTTGGATCTCAATGACTTATCTGCTATGTATCGTAAAGCGGCACAAGAAGGAGAATGGCAACCTTTATTTAAATATCTTTCCAGTTCATATTGGAAAGACAGTAGCATCAGAGATAGCATTCAAGGAGAGCGTAACATACAAGGTTATTTCAATGCCTACCTTCACCTATCAAAGCTCTTCATTGCGCATCCTGAGATAGAGGCAAATCATGGCTATTGCGACTTCTTTCTTTTAGCAGACACCAAGAAATACCCAACATTGCGCCATAGCTACATTATAGAGTTGAAGTATCTTAATTCTAAAGCAACAGTTGAAGAAGTAAAGATAATCAAGGAACAAGCCCTGAAGCAATTGAAAAGATACATTACAGACTCGAATATACAAAGTCTATCTGTAGGAACACAACTACACGGAATATATCTAATATTCCAACAAGGTAAGACGACAGAGATTGGAGAGATATAAACTTTTGCATTATATACATGTTACCCAAGCCCAAATCGGGAGAAAAGTGCCATAATTTCGTTTACAACGAACATTTAACACTTCACAAGTTGGGTAACTCAGAAAAAATGCTTAATTTTGCATTTAGGAAGCATGTCATAAGATAGCAACTGTTGCTAAAATGACGAAGTAAGAATCAATTTAACACCTCAAGGAAGGAGTCATTCTAATGAAATATCCAATAGGAATACAAAATTTCGAAGACTTGCGACGTAACGGTTACAAATACGTTGACAAGACAAACTTTGTATATAAGCTCGCAGATGAGGGCAAATATTACTTTCTGAGTCGTCCGAGACGATTCGGCAAGAGTCTCTTCTTGTCCACCCTGGAAGCATATTTCCAAGGCAAGAAGGAACTCTTCGAAGGCCTTGCCATTTATGACTTAGAGACCGAATGGAAGAAATATCCTATATTCCATATTGACCTCAATACCGCCAACTTTCGAGAAAAGGACAGCCTATATAATGTACTTAACGATTACCTTACAGGTTGGGAGGACAAATATGGAGCCCGTGAGTCAGAAGCCACACTTGCTCTTCGTTTCAAGGGTGTGATAGCAAGAGCTGCGGAGAAAGAAGGATGTGGTGTCGTTATTCTTATAGATGAATACGACAAGCCTATACTTCAGACCCTGCGCGACCCTGAGTTACAGGCAGAACACCGTGCACAGCTGAAAGCATTCTATTCGGTTTTGAAAACCCAAGACCGATATATCAAGTTTGCATTCCTCACCGGTGTAACCAAGTTTGGCAAAGTTAGCGTGTTCAGCGACCTCAACAACCTGACGGATATCTCGATGGACCATCGTTATATCAGCATCTGCGGAATGACAGAGAAGGAACTGCTTACGAATTTCAAGGAAGGTATCAGCGAATTAGCCGAAGCCAATGGCGATACAGAAGAAGCCACAATAGCAAAACTGAAGGCAAGATACGACGGATATCATTTCGAGGAAAATACAGTAGGCATCTATAACCCATTCAGCGTACTGAACACTTTGTCAAGACTTCGCTATAAAGACTACTGGTTTGAGACTGGCACACCCACATTTCTAGTTGACTTGCTGAAAATGCACAACTATCGTTTGCCAGACATGACAAAGGAAAGGGTATCAGACGATGTAATCAACAGCGTGGATTCACTGTCAACCAATCCAATACCTGTGATATACCAGAGTGGTTATCTCACTATCAAAGGCTATGACGAAAGGTTTAAGAAATACCTACTAGGCTTCCCTAACAAAGAAGTGGAAGAAGGTTTCCTTAACTTTCTGCTGCCGCTATACTGTTCAGCAGGTGATCGTTCCGCCTTTATGGTCGATGAGTTTGTGAAGGATGTGGAAGCAGGACATGTTGAACAATTTATGAATCGGCTTACCTCTTTCTTTGCAGACAACAGCTATCAGGTAGCAGGCGAAGCAGAACTTTACTTCCAAAATGCCCTATATCTCATTTTTAAGATTATGGGATTCCACACACAGGTAGAAATACCGACAAGTGATGGCAGGATGGACGTTCTCATTCAAACTTCCGACTACATCTACATCATCGAATGCAAATTAGATGGAAGTACCGAAGAAGCACTTCAACAGATAGAAGTCAAAAACTATGCAGCTCCTTTCGCTATGGATAAGCGAACAGTTGTCAAGCTTGGCATCAACTTCTCCAGCAAAACAAGAGGAGTTGAGAGTTGGAAGCAGGGATAAGTTAGCAGCATCGCCGCCATGATTGCTACGATTGCTAATATGAGTAAGTAAACAAAAGAATAACGAAGAAAATGGATAATAATAATTCAGTTAAACAAATTGATGTAACAGCCATCATAAAAGCAATGATAAAAAACAGGAAAGCTTATTTTATAGGCTTACCTGTCTCATTCATTTTATCTATCCTAATTATCATGTGCGTGCCTAGACATTACAAAAGCACAGCCAAACTTGCTCCTGAGTTATCTAGTTTTAGCTCTGGTTCCTTGGGGGAACTCGCCTCATCTTTTGGTTTCGACATTGGTAGTTCATCTTCTAATGAAGATGCCATTTTTCCTGAATTGTATCCAGACTTGATTGAATCTAATGATTTCCTTACGAGTCTATTTGATGTGAAAGTTAAATCATTAGACGGAAGCATCAATACATCCTACTATGATTACCTTGCTACAAAACAAGAATATCCATGGTGGACAAAAGTGACCAATAGAATAAAATTATTGTTTGCCAAAAGAGATACAACAAGTCGCACTAGCAGTATAGTAAATCCTTTCAGACTAACCAAAAGACAGGATCAAATAGCCAGGAGCATTGCCAATAAAGTATCATGTACTGTAGATAAGAAGAACTATGTGATTTCTATTTCTGTAGAAGCACAAGATCCACTAATTTGCGCAACTTTAACTGATACAGTACAAGCCAGATTACAACAATTTATCACAGATTACCGCACAAGTAAAGCACGCAAAGATTTAGAGTATTATCAGAAACTCTGCTCTGATGCAAAAATCAAATACGAAAAGGTTAGACAAGCATATGGCAGTTATGCTGATGCCAACAATGACATCATATTGGAATCCTATAAATTGAAAGAAAATGACTTAGAAAATGAAATGCAGCTTCTTTATAATAATTATACAGCGTTACAGGCTCAAGTTCAGCAAGCTCGTGCAAAATTAACACTTCAAACACCAGCTTTTACTACGCTACAAAGTGCCTCTGTACCTTTAAAACCCGCAGGTCCAAAAAGAATGTTGTTTGTAATAGGAATGACTTTTTTGACCTTTATGATTATTACTTTTTTTTCTGTTAGAAAAGTTATATTTGGAGAAATCAATTCATAAATATGTATGCAAATTGCAAAGACATACAAAACCGTTCTAAGCGAATAGCATCCAATACTTTGGTGTTGTTCGCTAGAATGCTTATTATCACCTTCATCAATCTCTATACCGTACGTTGGGTATTGGCAGGACTTGGCACAGAAGACTATGGTATCTTCAATGCCGTGGCAGGTGTGGTGACAGCAAGTACATGTGTCAGCAGTATATTAGCCTTATCAACTCAACGCTTCTACTCATTCGCAATGGGCAAAGGTGAACAGGAACGATTAAAAGAGATATTCTCCGTGAGCCTCAACATCGTCATGATGATAGCTCTTGTACTCTTTATTCTCTTTGAGATTGCTGGTCCTTGGTTGGTATCAACCCAACTCACCATCCCGCATGAACGTTTGGAAGCAGCCCAATTGATTCTTCAGTTTTCCCTGTTCTCTTTCATATTTACACTCCTGCAGATACCATTCATCGGAGCGGTCTTTGCCAATGAGAATATGGGATATTACGCCCTGATATCTACCATTGACTGTATCGTAAAACTCCTCATTGCCTATTGCATCGGTATGACAGGTGGAGATAATCTGGTGTATTATGGAGCAGCATTAATGCTCGAAGCATTCATGGTTATGTTGCTTTATGTTATCATTGCCAGAAGAAAGTATCCGGAATGTAAATATACCATTGTAAAGAAGAAGATCCTCTACAAGGAGCTTTTCTCTTTCTCAGGCTGGTCATTCTATGGAGCTTTGGCAGGTGTAGGCATGACTCAGGGAAGTACCATTATTCTGAATGTATTCTTCGGACCAATCATCAATGCAGCCTTTGGAATCGCCAATCAGATATACAATGCCATCAACACGCTCACCAATAGTGTGGTCATTGCTTTCCGACCTGCGATGATCAAAGCATATTCGTCGAACGAGAATGGATATCTAGAGCAGCTTTTTTTTGCTAGCAGCAAGGCAATACTCTATTTACTGTCGATGGTTCTCATCCCATTCATCTTCGAAGCAGAGACGTTGCTCACACTTTGGTTAGGAGAATGTACACCTACCATGGTCTTGTTTGCTCAGCTCTATGCGGTATATACAATATGTCTGGCGTTACATAATCCGATTACCACCATCATACAGGCAACAGGCAACATTCGCAAATACAGCATGTATGTTGAAAGCATGACGATACTATGCCTGCCTGTCAGTTGGGTCTTATTCAAGTTAGGCATGCCATCCTACTATGTATTCGTCACAATGATTGGACTTTGCGTTCTGGCACATATCATCCGATTACTGATGCTGCAAACAAGTATTTCAGATTTAACCGTCAGTAAATATCTAGCGAGACTGGTGTTACCGGGCATTCTGATTATTTCGATAACCACGCTGATAATATATTGCGTAGAAGAATTGCATACAAACAGGATTCTTCAGCTATTCTTGTCGTTTATCGTTTCAGCAATAAGCATATCAATACTACTATATGCAGTTGGAATTTCGAAAAAAGAACGGAGTCTCATCAAAGATTTAGTAAATAGAAAATTTAAAAATAAAGCTATATGGGTTATATAATCATAGCAATATTCTTTATCTCAGTCATATTGTCGTATATGGAAGAGTATCTTGGTAAATACAAACTTCCATTATATCTGCTGATAGGTATGTCACTTATCTTATTGGCTGGTTTACGCGAAGTTGGCATCGATCCTGATTCTCTGAATTATGAGGAAACCTACCGAAACTACTTTAGTTCCGGCCGACAAGAGAATGTAGAATATTCATATATTCTATTGTCTATGATACTGAATCTCATCACTGATGATGTACATATTTTGTTTTTGTTTT
>CAMBBY010000117.1 GCA_945863825.1 uncultured Prevotella sp.
TTACAATTTTATCTGCAACAAATGATGACATATTGTAACCTTTTAAAAATTTATTGCGTGCAAATTTAGCAATAATATTTCAGATAAGACGCACTTTTTACGATTTTCTTACCTTATTAAAGCTATTTAACGTGATTAGTTGGCTTGTTCCGACAAGAACTTGATTCTCACGAGTCTAATTTCATCCTCTGAATAATCTTCTCCAAGCTCTTCTACAGCAGTATTCAAGTCATCAGTTTCGCTTTCCATAAAGTAGTCATAAATATCATCTACATGATCATCATCTACGACTTCGTCTATGAAATAATCGATATTCAACTTGGTTCCGCTATAGACGATGGCTTCAATCTCGTCAAGAAGTTCCTCGAACTCCAAACCTTTTGCCTCTGCCAAATCATCCAAATCAATCTGGCGATCGATGCTTTGAATGATAGACACTTTCAGCATAGACTTCTTGGCAACTGTACGTACACGGAGTTCTTCCGGACGTTCTATCTCATTATCCACACAATATTTTTTGATCAACTCACAGAATTCCTTACCAAAGCGTTTTGCCTTACCTGCACCGACACCCTGGACATTCTGAAGTTCCTGCATATTGACAGGATACATAGTAGCCATCTGCTCCAATGAAACATCCTGAAAAATGACATACGGAGGCAGTTTGTGCTTCTTGGCAAAATTCTTGCGCAAATCCTTCAACATAGCATATAATTGCGGATCCAAAGCCCCACAACTACCTTCGCTACTGTTTTCAGATTCGTAATCCTCCTTAAACTCCTTATCTGCAACAATCATAAAAGACTCAGGATTCTTGATGAATCTCTTACCCGCAGCAGTGAGTTTAAGAAGTCCATAATTCTCAACGTCTTTCTTGAGATAGCCACAAAGCAAGGCCTGACGAATAACTGGATTCCACAATTTGTTATCCATATCTTCACCTGCTCCAAATTCTTCCAGATCATTGTGCTTGTGAGATACGATGTCATCCGTACCTCTACCCTTCACAAAGTCGATAATATACTCCTGACGGAAATTCTCCTTGACCGCAGCTACGGCCTGAAGTACAACCAAGAGAGCATCCTTCGCCTCGATCTTCGTTGTAGGATGCAGACAGTTGTCACAGTTATGGCAATTTTCCTCAGAATATTCCTCACCGAAATAATGGAGAAGCATCTTGCGACGGCAAACAGAAGACTCTGCATAAGCAGCAGTTTCCTGCAACAATTGCCTGCCTATATCTTGCTCTGCCACAGGCTTGTTTTCCATAAACTTCTCCAGTTTCCTCAAGTCTTTTCGGGCATAAAAGGCAATACATATACCTTCACCACCATCTCGGCCGGCACGACCAGTTTCCTGATAATATCCTTCCAGACTCTTTGGAATATCGTAATGGATTACAAAACGGACATCTGGTTTGTCAATACCCATACCAAAGGCTATGGTGGCCACGATTACATCGATTTTCTCCATCAGGAAATCATCCTGAGTCTGAGAACGAGTAGCAGAATCTAGACCAGCATGATATGGCGCTGCCATTATCTCGTTGGCCTTTAATATCTCAGCCAATTCCTCCACTTTCTTGCGAGACAAGCAATAAATGATACCGCTCTTGCCAGGATGCTGACGGATGAACATGATAATCTGTCTATCAATATCCTTTAGCTTTGGGCGTACCTCATAATATAAGTTGGCGCGATTAAAGGAACTTTTAAATTCCTTGGCATCCGCAATACCCAGACTTTTCTTGATATCAGTTCGCACTTTATCTGTAGCAGTGGCAGTAAGGGCAATGACAGGCGCATTACCAATTTCATTGATAATCGGACGGATTCGCCTATATTCTGGACGGAAATCATGTCCCCATTCAGAAATACAATGAGCTTCATCAACGGCATAGAAGGAAATCTTGACGGTCTTCAAGAAATCCACATTATCCTCTTTTGTCAAAGACTCAGGAGCCACATAGAGGAGTTTGGTCTTTCCAGACAGGATATCTTCCTTCACCTTTTCTATTGCCGATTTGTTGAGGGAAGAGTTCAAATAATGTGCCACACCATCATCTTCACTGAGACCATTGATGACATCTACCTGATTTTTCATCAATGCTATCAATGGAGAAATGACAATGGCCGTTCCCTCCATGATGAGAGAAGGCAACTGATAACACAAACTCTTTCCACCTCCAGTAGGCATAAGCACAAATGTATCATGACCACTCATCAGATTTCTGATGATAGCTTCCTGCTCGCCTTTAAACTTATCAAAACCGAAATAGCGCTTAAGCTGACCTGTAAGATTAACCTGTTCTGCCATATTCAACCTATCAATTAAAATCTATTTTATGTTCTATGGTACAAGTCCAATGGGGGATTAGCCCATTGAACTTTTATGCTGACTCCAATTTTTGCAAATGAGCCTTATCTAATTGTGACTTTGCATATTCCAAAGTCACCTTAAACTTCTTAACTTTCTTGGATGGAATCTCAAACATGGCATCCATCATGATTGCTTCAACAATAGAACGGAGTCCACGAGCACCCAATTTGTATTCTACAGCCTTATCAACTATACAATCCAACGCATCCTCATCGAAAGTCAATTCTATACCGTCCATCTCCATCAGTTTGACATACTGCTTCACAATAGAATTCTTTGGTTCTACCAAAATCTTGCGCAAAGCAGCTCTATCCAATGGATTCAGATAGGTAAGAACTGGCAAACGACCAATGATTTCAGGTATCAGACCAAAAGACTTCAAGTCTTGTGGCAGGATATATTTCATCAAATCAGACTTATCGATGTTTCTGACATTCTGAACTGAATTATAACCAACAACATGCGTATTGAGGCGCTGGGCAATCTTCTGCTCTATGCCATCAAAAGCGCCACCGCAGATAAAGAGGATATTTCTTGTATCCACATGGATGTAATCCTGATCAGGATGCTTTCTTCCTCCCTTTGGTGGAACATTGACCATCGTTCCTTCCAAAAGGTTCAGCAAGCCCTGCTGCACACCTTCACCACTTACATCACGGGTAATAGAAGGATTATCACTCTTACGTGCAATCTTATCTATCTCATCAATAAAGACAATACCTCTTTCTGCTGCAGCAACATCATAGTCGGCAACCTGAAGCAATCGGCTCAAGATGCTCTCTACATCCTCACCCACATAACCTGCTTCTGTAAAAACAGTGGCATCTACAATGGTAAAAGGAACGTCCAGCATCTTGGCTATGGTTCTGGCGAGAAGAGTCTTACCAGTACCCGTGCTTCCTACCATAATAATATTACTCTTTTCGATTTCCACGCCATCATCAGTCTTCTTCTGCTGCAAACGCTTGTAATGGTTATAGACAGAAACTGACAAATAGCGCTTAGCCTCATCCTGACCTATTATATACTCATCAAGATACTTCTTGATTTCAACAGGCTTTGGAACATCTTTCAGTTCAAAAGAACTTGATTTATCATCCTTTAAAACTCCTGTTGACTGGACTATATCCCAGGCCTGATGGGCACAATCCTCACAGATAAAACCACTGACACCAGTAATCAGCAGTTTCACCTCAGATTCACTACGTCCACAGAAGCTACATACTTTCTTTGGCATACCTTATTATATATATATATTATTTTCGTACCAAAACAGAATCAATCATACCATATTCCTTTGCCTCTTCTGCTGTCATCCAGTAATTTCTATCACTGTCTGCCCAAACTTTCTCGTATGGAGTATGAGAATGGTTAGAAATAATCGTATATAATTCTTTCTTGAATTTTTGAATTTCCTTTGCTTCAATCTCGATATCAGAAGCCTGACCCTGAACACCACCGAGTGGCTGATGAATCATCACACGGCTATGAGGCAAAGCAGAACGCTTGCCCTCTTGACCAGCAACAAGAAGAACTGCACCCATAGAAGCAGCCATACCTGTACAGATAGTAGCCACATCTGAAGAAATAAACTGCATGGTGTCATAAATACCCAAACCTGCAGTCACGCTACCACCAGGGCTATTAATATAGATTGAAATATCCTTGCCGCTATCTACAGAATCCAAATAAAGCAACTGTGCCTGAAGGGTATTTGCTGTATAGTCATCAATCTCAGTACCCAAGAAGATAATACGATCCATCATCAGACGAGAGAAAACATCCATCTGAGTTACATTGAGCTGACGCTCCTCCAGAATATAAGGATTCAAATACTTAGCCTGCGACTTGATGACATCATCAAGCACCATTCCATTTATGCCAAGATGCTTGGTTGCATATTTTCTAAAATCGTTCATATTACATCATTTATTATTCAAATTTATATACGAAAATCGAGGTTATCGACCTCTATATCTCGTTCTGTGGAACAAAGATAATAAAAAAAGTCGATAACCTCGAAATAAATCTGATATTTTTTCTAAAAAAATATTATTCTTGCATCATCTTGTTGAAATCCTCAACAGAAATCTCCTTTTCGTTCAACTTAACAACAGTCTTCAATGCTGTAGCCAACTTACGGTCGATAGAGCGATCTACCAATGCATCTGTAGAGTTACCCTTCTTGAGAATCTCATTTGCATAGTTCTCAACATACTCCTCAGGAATGTTGGTCATACCATACTGAGCGAACTGTGCACGAGCTGCTTCCTTTGCAGTCTCCTTGATATCTTCGTCGTTAATCTTGATATCCTGAGCCTTGATAAGCTGCTCCTTGATCAAATGCCAAGTCAACTCCTTAAGGCTCTCCTCGTAGTTCTTCTCTACGAAGTCCTCGCCCTTATCCTTGTTGTTAGCCAACATGATACGCTTCAACAATGCATCTGGGAATTCCAACTTGCCAACCTTCTTCTCGCAGTGAGCACGAACATCAAGGAGGAACTTATAGTCAGAGTCACCTACCAACTGTGCCTGCAAGCCCTCAGCAATCTTAGCACGGAAAGCAGCCTCGTCCTTCACATCTGTATCCTCACCAAGAGCCAACTTGAAGAGCTCCTCGTTTACCTCATGCTTCTTGAAACGCTGGATTTCTGTAATCTGATAGCTGAACTCAGACTCCAAATCCTTCACAGAATCACGCTCAATCTTCAAGAGCTGAGCTACCTCTGTATCGTTATCTGGATAAGCCTTCTTAGGATTGAATGTGATGATATCACCTACCTTTGCATCATTGAAAAGGTTCTTCTGCTCTTCTACCTTAATGTAGCTTGGCATCATCATGGCACCCTCTACAGTAATGCCACCTTCCTTGGTGTTACCATTCTCGTCCAACTCACGCAAGTCACCCTTCAGCATATCATTCTCCTGATAAACCTCAGCCTTCTCATAGCTACCAGAACGAGAAGCGTACATATCTACCTGCTGATCAAGAATCTTATCATCAACAGTGATATTGTAGTAATCTACCTTATCACGACCAGAAAGAGCAACCTTGAACTCTGGAGCTACAGCGATGTCAAACATGAATGTATAAGGACCATCCTTCTCAATATCAACTGGCTCCTGCTTCTCTGATGTGAGAGGCTCACCGAGCATCTGGATATTATTGTCCTGTACATACTTGTAAATCTGCTGGCCTACGAGCTTATTGATAGCTGTCTCTTATACACATCTGACGCTGCCGACGATACTCCTTGTGTA
>CAMBBY010000118.1 GCA_945863825.1 uncultured Prevotella sp.
ACACAAGGAGTATCGTCGGCAGCGTCAGATGTGTATAAGAGACAGGATATGCAGATTTGCCATCGGCAGGAAGCGCATGCCATGAGGCCCTGGGATGAAGGTCTGGTTGATGAGAGCAGCCGCCTCCTCTTCCCTGCCATTGAAGATGAGTTCCCTCACCTTTGGCAGATTCTCCAGGGATTTCTTGCTATTGTTGTTATGGGGACCGCCACTCCAGAAAGTCTCCTCATTCAACTGGATATTCTCATCCGTGGTACCACCATACACCATACCTCCCAGATGAGAGTTTCCGATAGGCAGAGCCTCCAGCCACTGCTGGGCTGGGGCGTTATACCAAAGTCGTGTGCTATTATCAGAGCAGCTAGCCTTTGCCCTCATCTGCAAGGGAAGCGACAGTGCCAGGACCACTGCTCCCAAAATCATTTTATTTCTGTTCATAAAATCAATATTATCGATTAGTTTAAAAAGACGGCACAAAGATAAGAAAACTTTTTAAGTTTCCATCACTTTGTGCCGTCAAATTACAAACAAAACAATCTTAAACTTTATTTCTCTTTCGAATATTCAAAAGAATCCACATCCACATAGCCTCCAGCAGCCTTTGTGGCATAATTGTAGATGGCGATACGGGTACCCATGAAGAAGCGGCGATAATCATACTGCATCTTGAAATCCTTGATGGCAGGAATCCAGGTCTTGCCGTCTATACTATATAATAAGGTGGCGAGATCCTGATGAAGACGGAAATCGCAACTCATCTTCAGATAGATGATGCTTGATTTCGTTGCCTTATCCTGCTTCAGATTCAAAGGCTGGCGATACACCTCCTCACGCTTCACATCGGTCACCGCCTTTTCCTTTTCAGTCAAAGCTACACTCTCCTTGGTACCCACTACAAAGAGTTTCTTGCCTTCCTTTACAATAGAGAGCAAAGCCGCATCACCCTGAAAGGCAGACAAGCCTGCCACATCGCCATCCTTCATCTTACTCACATCCATCTTGATGATTCCCTCGCAGGTTGGTCCTTCGGTACGGGTACTGATGGTATTAGGAGCCAGGAAGATGTTAGGAACAATACGGGATGTCTTCAGGCGGAGCCAGCCCTTGCGCTCTGTGAGCGACCAGGCATTATCCACAGGATTGTGGTTCCACTGCCACTGCAATTCCAGTTTATCCTTCGAGAAATCATCGTCATACACGAGTCCCTTGCCGTCGTAGCCCAGCACAGGCTTCTGCATCTCGGCAGGAATATTGCCCTTCTCATCGGTCAGCATAGGCCATCCGTCCTTCCAGGTACATGGCTCCAGCGTGAGCACTCTGCCCACACCACCACGGTCTTGGAATACGATGCCATACCAGTTGCCATCCTTATCATCTACAATCGTACCTTGTCCCACGCCGTTGAATCCGGCAAACTCCGTTTCCAGAATCACCTTCTTTTCATAAGGGCCCTGAATGTGATCTGCACGATAACAAACCTCACGACGAGGATGTCCCTGTGGCCACGAGATCATCAGGAGATAATACTTGCCGTTGTGCTTGATCATGCGGGAGCCTTCGAGCAAACCCGTTTCATCAGCATCACGCTCAAACAGTTTACGATGGCTGCCCGGCACCACTTCCGTCAGGTCGACATTCAGCTGCACCATCTCTCCCGTTCCATAAACCACGTATGCCTTATCATCGTCATCAAAGAAGAGAGCGGCATCATGGAAATGCTGCAAACGGCTGTGGATAGTCCATTTGCCCTCAATATCATCGGCTGTACAGATATAAGTCTCTCCACCGGGATTATCATTCGGAGCAAAGAGCGCATAGAACTTGCCACGATGATACTGCAGCGAAGTAGCCCACTGACCACGACCATACACCGTACCCTCCTTCATGTCATACTTAGGCGAATCGGTAAGTTTAGGGAAGATATAGTTCACGGTTTCCCAGTTCACCAGATCCTTCGATTTCATGATAGGCGCACCCGGCATCAGATGCATGGTGGTGCTTACCATATAGAAGCTGTCACCCACACGGATTACATCCACATCAGGCACATCAGCCCAAACCACAGGATTGGCGAAATTCTTCTCAAACTTCCACCAGTCAAAATTGAAGAGTTTGTTTCCCTTCAATCCCTTGAACACGAAGTATATATCATGCTTTCCTGTCACTTTCTTTAGCATTTGTGCCGAGAAAGTCTTCCACTTTTCCCAGCCACCCGTCTTGCTGACATCTATCTTTGCCACCAGTTCGCCATCTTCCTTATCGAGATGAACCTCCAGCGAACCTCCAAGCGAAGAGCACGCCGCTGAGATGGCAAATGCATCCGGACTCTCATTTCCGAAATCCACCTCACGTACCTTGATATAATCACCTGTATGAATTTCAGAGATATAAACACCCGTATCATCGGTCTGCTCCGACTTCACTCCCTTAGAGAAAGCGATGGTTTCTGCTTCCTGGCGCTTGTAAGGATTGAGGGTTGCGATAGGAGCCACTCCTTCCTGGGTATGGTGGATGATTGGGAAGGTACCGTCGGCATTATATTTGAATTCTTCCACAGCCACACTGCGTCCGAATCCGCCACCCAGTTTACCCGTATGATAGAAGAAATAAGACTTGCCCTTGAAGTCGGTCACACCGCAATGGTTAGTAAAGGAACCCGTATCTTCCAATGGCATGATTTCGCCCATATACTTCCATGGTCCGAAAGGCTTCTTGCTCATGGAATAAGCGATATGCTCAGGCACTCCACCTGCAGCATAAAGCATATAATAGTTCTTGCCACGCTTCATGAACCAAGGTCCCTCTGTGTAGCAATCTTTATATTTTCGGGTAGAATCACGCTTCTCCACGTCAGGCGAACCGAATCCCTCCTCAGTCATCACGATTCTGCCCACTTCACACTTTTCATCAACAGCTGCCTTAGCATCTATACCCCCCTTGAAGCTGATCATATCTTTATTCAGTTTGGCATAGTAAAGATGCGGATTACCCCAATAGAGATAAGCCTGACCATCCTCGTCCATCCAAACCGTAGGGTCGATATTGTCCCAACTTCCATTATCGAAAAGCGGTTTGCCCAGCGCATCCTTGAACGGACCGGTAGGAGAATCAGCCACAGCTACGCCGATAGCCATTCCGCCCGTCAGTTTAGAGTGCGCACAGATATACCAGTAATACTTACCATTACGTTCGATAGTCTGTGCTGCCCAGGCACGGTCGTCTGCCCAGGAAAAAGAACTGAGGTCGAGCGGAGAACCATGGTCTGTCCAGTTCACCATATCCTTGGTGGAATACACACGCCATTCGTTCATCCAGAAGAAGTCAGCCTTATCTTCATCATGACCGGTATATACATAGAGACGGTCTCCGACAACCAGAGATGCCGGGTCGGTAGTTAACTGTGTTTGCACGATAGGATTCTGCGCATAGGCAGCTCCCTGCATGGCAAGCAGCCATGCGCTTATCAGTAACGGCTTTCTGAGAGCCAAGATTTTCGTTGTATTCATCATTATGATTGTTTTTTCGTTTAATGCTGCAAAATTACGAAAAAACAATCATAATGACTTTATAAAATGTTTCAAAAACTTTATTAAGTTTATCTTACTACACAAACTCTATTGGTGATTGATGCACTTGTCTCATTCTTGAGTAGAATATATGCTAACATATACTTTTCTACAATTAATGCTTCACAAGTCTCACACCATAAATCTGTCCAACTTGCTTGCCCTTATGAGCCACAAACTTCACTCTTATTTCCTTCTTGCCCTTAACAAACTCTGAAGGAATGGCATAATCAACGGTCTTAAACTGTGTGGTGCGCCAGCGATGACTGTTGTTCACGCTGCAAAGCAACTTGTCGTTGACATAAATATCAAACTCACTTGTACGCCATTCATCCTGTCCCCAGAACTTGAGCTGAAGGCTAAGATTAGTCTCTCCCTTGGTCTGCATCAGATAGCTGAAGAAATGCCCATCCCTTGCATCACGGAAAAAGACGCCCTCAGTATTACCACGCTCAGTAACATCAGCCTCCATGTTATGATCAGTCTCAGGCTGCTGTTCTCCAGGGTTCACCTTATCCACAGTTCTAGCCTCCAAAGCCTGACGGGCTTTTTCCTCATCAGCCAACTTCTGCATATAAGCCTTGTAATCATTCTCGCCTAATGCCAACCAATACATCATATATCGAGAATCATGAATCTCGAAGAAAGGCTGCAGTTCACCATCAATGGCATTCTCCATTCGGGTGGCAAGTTTAAAGTGCAAAGGCTTGCCAGGAACTGGCTTCAGGTCTTTGGCAATGTCGTCGAGATGTTTCGGCAACAGAATAGGAGCCTCATCAAGAGCCAGTTTCTTTCCACCGGCATACTGTCCGAAACGGCTGTCATCGGCAATGAGTCCACGCATATCCTCCGTTCCCGTCTTCATGCCGAGCAGGATAGGACCATACATGATTGCCACATACTGAGGCACATTGATCATCGGTTTGATGTAAGCGTGCATAGGCATAGAAATCTTTACCTGGTCACCCTTCTTCCATTTGCGCTTCATGCAGACAAATCCATTCTCCTCATAGCTATCGGCATCAAAACCAACACCCTTCACTGTGAAGTTTTCACACCAGGATGGCTTACGGACTTTCAGGATGAAAGTTCCCTTACCCTTGGCTACTTCTACGACTGATGACTCAGCATACGGGAAGGCAGTCTGCTGACGAATCACCATCTTTCTATCCTTCCAATTCAACTCGGATGCCACGAAGAGATTCACGTACAGGGCATCGTTCTCCGCCTTCACACCCTTATCGTGCGTCCAGACAAACTGTCCATACTTTCCGTGGTCTTCCATACCTGTTCCCACGCAGCACCACATCGCCTCATTAGGAGCAGAATAGTTGCGATAATGGCGAGGACGGGCGGGAGTGAAATAGACATAGCCGCCATGTTGAGGATGCTGGGCAGAGAGGATATGGTTGAACATCGCAGTCTCGTAAAAGTCGCCATACATGCCATTAGGCTTCACTCGGTTCAGATCCTCGGTAAGCTTCAGCATATTATAAGTATTGCAAGACTCCGGTCCATCGATGTCGTTGATATAGTCGATGCAATTTTCCTTAGTCGGGAAGTGCTCACGCCTGCTGTTACCTCCAAAAGCCAGCGAACGCTGACGTGTCACTATTTCCCAGAAATAATCGCTGGCATTGTGATATTGCACATCATGAGCCAACTCAGCGATGCGCTGATAGCCGATAACCTTCGGAATCTGCGTATTAGCATGCATATTGTCAAGGCAGTCCTTGCCGTTTTCCAGAGGAACAAGCAACATTCTGTGGGAGAAGCGTCGGGCACAATCCAGATATTTCTGCTCACCGGTAATAGCGTATGCATCAGCAAGCACCTCGTTCATGCCTCCATGCTCGTTGCCGAGCATTTTCTCCATCTGTTCGTCGTTCAGATCACGCGTAATGTCCACAGCCCAATCGCAGAACTTCAGAAACAGATTCTTTGCCTGTTCATTGCCGCAATAGAGCCATGCATCACGAAGACCTGCATACATCTTATGAATGTTATAGAAAGGCTGTCTCTTATACACATCTCCGAGCCCACGAGACTAAGGCGAATCT
>CAMBBY010000119.1 GCA_945863825.1 uncultured Prevotella sp.
TTAAAGCATAAGACTGAATACGATATTCGCCTTAGTCTCGTGTGCTCGGAGATGTGTATAAGAGACATGAGTTATAATTCCAGCATCTTCTATCCATTGAAGACTGCCTTGGTATTGAGAAGCCTTACTATTCTTACGTACTACTGTATATTGAAACTTTTTATTTTCCTTACTTAGTTGAAGAGGAATCGAATCAAAACATTCTCTAATTCTATACTTGTCAGCTTCATCTGCATATTTTACCATATCCTCCTCATATCCAGCAATAATATTGCGCTGCTCTTCCAGAACCCTGCCCAAGTCATGGTATTGAAGGAACAGATTTACAGCCGCTGGCATTCCTCCTACAACAGTATATTGCAGAATCAGCTGTCTAAAACGCAAGTGCAAGGCATCAGGAACAGGCATCTCATCTTCAAAACATTTTTTCACCTTATCAATAATAGGAGCCGTGATTCCGTTCGCCCACAAGAACTCTTCAAAATCCAAAGGATACATATCCACAATCTTCTCATATCCTACAGGTATTGAGTTTTTATACTTTTCACCTGTATTTTTACTTGTCCGAGTTCCATATCCTCTTACCCCCAACAGAGATCCTGTAGCTATTACATCATATCGTCCATCCAGTTTGAAAAATTTCAAGGCTGTACGAGCAGCTGCACATTCTTGTATTTCATCCAATATCAAACAGGTTTGTTGCGGAATAAATACACTTCCGGGAATCATTGCTGAAATATTGATGACCATATCATCAACTACTTTCGAACCGTCGAAAGCCAAAGCATAATCCGGATTTAACATGAAGTTAAGATAAACCACATGTTGATAATTTTCTTGCGCAAATTTCATCACGCTGAAAGTTTTACCACATTGCCTACAACCTTTAATGACAATTGGCTTGTGATTTTCTTCTTGTTTCCAAGACAAGAGAACATCTTCAATCTTTCTTTTTAGCATAAGCACCTTTCTATCAGGGTATTATAAAGATATAAAACTATTTTTCAAGGGACTTTTTTCAAACTCATGACTATTTTTCAAGGGACTTTTCTTGAGTTCATGACTATTTTCCAAGGGACTTTTGCGTACAAAGATAATAAAATAAAAGAATCGGTGTATAAAAAAAGGAATTTCTTACGATAATTTAACAGTGAAATAAGGTAAAGTAAAACAAGAAAAGCGTATCTTTGTAGCATGAAAACTTATCAACAACTTTGGCAATCCCTCACTCCACTCTATGAGACTGGCGAAGCGCAAGCTATCGTCCGCACCGTGCTCGACGTGAAATACGGAATGACTTTGACCGACATAATCTGCGGCAAAGTTAATGAATTATCTGCAGATGAAGAAAGAAATCTGGAAGAAATTGTAGAAAGACTGCAAAATGGCGAACCGGTACAGTATGTGCTGGGCCAAGCCGACTTTGCCGGAAGAACCTTCCATGTGGAGCCGGGTGTGCTGATTCCGAGACCCGAAACGGCGGAACTCTGTGAATGGATGGTGGAATCAGCCTCTCCTCAACCAAGAATCATGGACCTCTGTACAGGCTCTGGCTGCATTGCCATTACCCTGAGTCTTGAGATTCCAAATTCGGAAGTATTAGGAATAGACATTTCCGACTGCGCCTGCAGAATTGCCACAGAGAATGCCAAGTTGTTGTCTTCTAAAGCATGCTTTGAGAAAATGGATGTCTTTAAACTGCTTGAAAGGTATAGGAAAGATACAAAGGATTCTCCCGAAGTGGATATGATCGTGAGCAATCCTCCTTATATCTGCGAGAAAGAAAAGATAGACATGGTAAAGAATGTCTTGGATTATGAACCAGGCATCGCCCTCTTCGTTCCCGACGAAGATCCTCTGAAGTTCTATCGGGCCATCGCCGAGATTGCTTCCATCAGACTGCGCTGTGGGGGATTCCTCTATTTCGAAATCAACCCTATCTACGAAAAGGAAACCAGGGAAATGCTCGAAGGCTTCAGTTTCAAGGATATTGAGACAAAGGAGGATTCTTTCGGGAAAAAGAGAATGATGCGAGCTGCTAAAAAATAAGAAACAATATGGAATATGACAATTATAAACCGCATCGAGCGAAGAAGCCGATGACTGAGCAACAGGCACTCCTGAAACTTACGACTCTCTGCACCCAGTCGGAGCACTGTTCGCAGGAAATGCTCGACAAAATGAAGAAATGGGAACTACCCGAGGATGCTATCGCCCGCAACATGGAGTTCCTCATCCAGAAGAAATTCGTGGATGATGAGCGCTTTGCCCGCTTCTTCATCAACGATAAAATCAAATATAATAAATGGGGACGGCGCAAGGTGGAACAAGCTCTCTGGCTGAAACATATCTCCAGAGAAATCTCCGACCCTATCTTTGCAGAAATTGAGGAAGAACTCTATATGGAGACACTTCTGCCCCTGATGAGAAACAAGTATAAGACCATCAAGGCGAAAAACGACTACGAGCGCTCCATGAAGCTCATCCGCTTTGCCTTAGGCAGAGGTTTCAGCATGGATATTATCCGCAAATGCATTGACAAAATGGGAGTAGAAGACGTGGAATTTTAATACGATTACATATATGCGACTCAGTATCTTAGCAAAAATCATAGATATGCTTTCCCCCCGCTACTGTCCGGTTTGCGGAAATCGGCTCAATGGCGAGGAGGAAAGCATTTGTGTTTCATGCAATCTGTTTCTACCCAGAACCGATACATGGAAAGACCCTTATAATAATGAGATGGCAAAGATGTTCTGGCATCGTATTCCCATCGAGAAAGCCTGCGCCCTCTTCTATTACAAAGGTCATGCCTTCACCAGCAACATTCTCTACCAACTGAAATACAGTCACCGCCCGGAAGTTGCCACAGACTTGGGAATACTTCTGGCACAGGAAGGAATGAAAGTCCACTTCTTCGACGACATCGACGGCATCATTCCCATTCCGCTTGCACCCCACCGCCAACGGCAGAGAGGCTACAACCAGAGCGAGGAAATCGCTAAGGGAATCACCCAGGTGACCCACCTCCCCATCTACACAGATATCGTGAGAAGAAACGTCTTCAAGGAAAGTCAAACCCAGAAAGACCGCTGGAGAAGAAACGAGAACGTGAAAGAAGCCTTTGAACTCTACCCTTCCTACCGCCCGGACCAAGAGAAAGGGAAAAACAAAAGCGGCTCCATCGCAGACAGACATTTCCTGATAGTAGATGATGTCTGTACTACGGGAGCCACTATCTGTGCATGTTGCCAGACGCTTTTGAAAGCCGGCAACATGAAATTCAGCGTTTTATCTATCGGATTGGCTGGGGAATAACTTTCCTTACTTTTACAGTACTATCTGCACCAGTTTCGCTTGATTTAATACTTGGCAATTTTACGCCATTTCTACGATATATGCAACAAATTAAAGACTTTTAACCTTACCAAGGTCTCACTTTAGCAAAAAGAAATGTACCTTTGCAGCATAATAATATTAAATCCTTTAAGATTATGGACAAACTGAAGAAAGAATTTGCATCAAAGTTATTGAAAGTAAAGGCTATCAAGTTGCAGCCTAATGATCCATTTACATGGGCTTCTGGCTGGAAGTCTCCTTTCTATTGTGACAACCGTAAGACCCTGTCTTTCCCAGAGTTGCGCAACTATGTGAAGCTCGAACTGGTACACGCCATCCTTGAGCAGTTCCCAGAGGCTGACGCCGTAGCCGGTGTTGCCACAGGAGCCATCGCACAGGGTGCATTGGTAGCTGATGAGCTGAACCTGCCTTTCGTATATGTACGTTCTAAACCAAAGGATCATGGTATGCAGAACCTCATCGAGGGTGAGTTGGATCCTTCAGCTAAGGTTGTTGTAGTAGAAGACCTGATTTCTACTGGTGGCAGTTCTCTCAAGGCTGTAGAGGCTCTCCGCAAGAACGGTAATGAGATTGTGGGCATGGTAGCCAGCTACACCTATGGTTTCCCTGTAGCAGAGAAGGCATTTGCTGATGCCAATGTCAAGCTCGTTACACTCACCGACTATGAGCACGTAGTGGCAGAGGCTCTCGAGACTGGTTACATCAAGCAGGAAGACGTAGAGTTGCTCCACGAGTGGCGCAAGGATCCAGCCAACTGGAAAAAGTAATACCTGCTCTACATAGGCATTTACAAGAAATATGAGTACAAGTACATTCGAAAGTAATATCAAACAGATTCCTCATAAGCAGGAATCTGTTTTCAATACATTGAGCGACCTCAACAACCTGCAGCGCCTGAAGGATAAGTTTGAACAGGTGAAAGATCAGATTCCAGCCGACAAGCGTGAGCAGATGGACAAGATCAAGGACCTCCAGTTTGATACTGACAGCATCTCCATCACCGCCCCTATGGTGGGTGAAATCAAGATGCGCATCATCGACCGTGAGTTTCCTAAGACCATCAAGTTTGAGACCGAAAACAGTCCTGTACCGTTCAACTTCTGGATTCAGCTGCTCCCTACGGGCGAGTATTCCTGCAAGATGAAGCTGACCATCAAGGCTGAACTCAATATGTTTATCAAGGGAATGGTGAAGAAACCGCTGACTGAAGGCATCGAGAAGATAGCCGATGCTTTGGCGATGATTCCATACGAGGATTAATCCGAAGCCTCCCCCCTTTCATTCAAAAAAATTCAAAAGAAAATGGCACATAAACTTTGGGAAAAGAACTTTGAAGTAAACAAGGAAATCGAACGTTTCACCGTAGGCCGCGACCGCGAGTTGGACCTCTACCTCGCCAAGTATGACGTACTGGGCAGTATGGCTCATATCACCATGCTGGAGAGTATCGGACTGCTGGAGAAATCTGAACTGGACCAGCTCTTAGCTGAGCTCAAACAGATTTATGCCATCGCCGACAAGGGCGAATTTGTAATAGAAGACGGTGTGGAAGACGTACATTCCCAGGTTGAACTGATGCTCACCCAGAAGTTGGGCGAGATGGGCAAGAAGATTCATTCCGGCCGTTCACGCAACGACCAGGTACTCGTGGATTTGAAGCTCTTTACCCGCCACGAACTCAAGGAGATAGTAGATTCCGTCAAGATTCTCTTCGACGAACTTATCCAGAAGAGCAACCAGTACAAGGATGTACTGATGCCGGGTTACACTCATCTCCAAGTAGCCATGCCTTCCTCTTTCGGCCTCTGGTTTGGTGCTTATGCAGAAGGACTTGCCGATGACATGCTTTTCCTGCAGGCAGCCTACCGCATGACCAACCGCAATCCGCTCGGAAGTGCAGCCGGCTATGGCAGCAGTTTCCCGCTCAACCGCACCATGACTACCCAGTTGCTCGGTTTCGACAGTATGGACTATAATGTGGTCTATGCACAGATGGGTCGTGGCAAGATGGAGCGCAATGTGGCTTTTGCCATGGCTACCGTGGCAGGAACACTGGCCAAGATGGCTTTCGATGCCTGCATGTTCAACTGTCAGAACTTCGGCTTCGTCAAGTTGCCTAAGGAGTGCACCACGGGTTCCAGCATCATGCCTCACAAGAAGAATCCAGATGTATTCGAACTGATTCGTGCCAAGAGCAACAAGCTCCAGAGCCTTCCACAGCAGGTGATGCTCATCATGAACA
>CAMBBY010000120.1 GCA_945863825.1 uncultured Prevotella sp.
CTCAGCGACCGTAGGGAGCGATAACTCCTTTAACTTCATTAACTTCTGAACTTGCCGAATAAATAATAAAAAAGCGGGATTATCTTTTGGAAACTGAAGATAACCCCGCTTTTTATTCTAGCATATTGTTATATATATATCGTATTCTCTATATCCTACATCGGTCCAAGAATCGGAATCCAGATTCTTCTGTAAGCGGCAAGAAGATATCTGCGGATAGGGAAGAGGCGCATCCATAGGGCCGAATAAATTTTCCACTTTTTGCTGTCGGTTCTGTCCAGCTTCTTTCTGCCCTTGCGGTAAAATCCGATTACGGATGCTTTCACGTCTTCTATTCTGCATTTCTCTATGCCTAAGTTTCCGTCTCCTCGCAGTATTACTTCCCGGTCCTGAATCTTGATGATGCGATGAAGCACGTAATGCCTGTAGCCGATTTCTGCCAATACCGCATCGCCCACTTTGATGTCTTTAGCCTTGGTCAGCAAGGCCTTGTCTCTGTTGTCTTCCAGGAACGGGCGCATGGAGTAACCGCGCAGCAGCAGGGTTACAGTATGACCTTCTTCCAGCAGTTTCACGATTTCTGGGAGAAGTTGGGCATTGGCAAACTGTATTTCTACAGTCTTTATGGAATGATTCTCTTGCATCATTTTTTATTATTTTTTGTCACGCAGATTTTCCTTCACCTTCTTTGATGGCAATCGCCTGATTACAAACTTCGGCAGCCTCCCGGTTGGGCAGGCAATGGAGGGTGTAGATGTTGGCGGTCTCCACCAGTCGGGTAATCGTATTGCAGATGTCGTTGAAAATATCCTGGTCCCATTTCATGCTCGAACAGGAGGGCAGGAGAGAGGCGAAGGCTTCGATAGGCGAAAGGTGCTCCACCCAGTTGGAACTGTCGCGGTCGATGCGTGTGATGGCTCCCAGCTTGGCTTTCACGTTGCGATAGCAAGGGGTTTTGCCGCTCCACGGACTGCCGTAGATGTAAGGCTTTCCGTCGATGAATCTTATGATAGGATTGTCGTCGTTCATGAGGTCGCATCCCTTCAGATATCTCAGCCACATGCTTACCTGAGTACTCTTTCCGGTTCCGCTTTTGGCGATGAATGCATATCCGTATCCGTTCTGTCTTACCAGGGATGCGTGGATGAGAAGGGTCTGCAGTCTGCTGCCGGCAAAGGCGAAGATGAGCATCAGGGCGTTGTTCAGTCCGAAGCAGCGCATGTTGTAGTTGCCGTTCAGGGCGCATCGGCAGTCGCTGAAGTCCTTGTTGGTTTGCAGCAGGCAGCAGCTGGCCCCGTTGATGTCCTTGATGATATACTGGTAGCCTCCGTTGTCGAGTTTATCCACGATGGTATCTCCGTTTCCCGTGTCGAAAGCCCTGATTCTCTTGCGCTTATCCTTGGGGTAGGGTTTGAGGGAATCATCTACGAGCAGGCTAAAAAAAAGATGACCCTCCAAAGTGTTTACTCTGAAGGGTTCGAATGAGGTCAGGAGTCGCATGCTGTTGAATGGAGACTCTGCAAAACAGATTCTCACGTTCAACTCTGCGATATTAAAATCATGTGATTCTATCATTTGTTCTTGCGTTGCTTTTTCTGGGCTTTCTTAGCCTTCACTTTCTTTACAGGTTCCTCTATTTCTGTAGTTTCATCCATAGGTGCTACAGCCTGGAACTGGAATTGCGTTCTGTTCAGTTTCTTGATTTGGAAAGGAGGCAGTTCGCTCTTCTGCTTCTGGTTGTTTTTCTTCTTCTGGTTGTGCGCATAGCGTATGTAGAGCTTGTTCCACGTGTTCTCCAGTTTCTTCGGGTCGGTATTATATTCCACCACGCATGTGCGATGCTGTTCTCCGATGCTTGCCAGATAGTCGCGCAACTGGTATGAGTAGTTCTCTCGGCTTACCAGGAAATGATGCTTGCTGGTAAACCATGCAGAATCTACCTCCTGAATGTCTGTGAAATAGACTGTGGAGTCGTTGAAAGAAGAAGCAAATCCAAAGACGTATGCCTTTCTCATCTCGTTTTTAGCCTGTACGGTAAGCGAGATGAGGAGTGTAGCTGCTATAGCTGTGAGTCCGATTTTTGATAATTTCATTTCTATTCTAAATTATTTTAGCCTACTGGCCTTCATCCGGTTTTCCAGAAAAGCTACAGACTTCCGCATCAGCATGTGTCTGATAGCCTACTGTCCCAGATAGGTCTTCAGCAGTTTATTCTTCGTATTGTGTCGGAGTCTGCGTATGGCTTTCTCCTTGATTTGGCGCACTCTCTCACGAGTGAGATTGTATTTGTCGCCGATTTCCTCGAGCGTCATTTCTGGCGAGCCGATTCCGAAGAAGGCTCTTACCACCTTTTGTTCTCTATCGTTGAGCAGTTCGATGGCCCTGTCGATTTCTTTCCGTAGCGATTCCTGTACGAGTGCCTTGTCAGCCATCGGCATGTTGTTGTCGGCAAGTACGTCCAGCAGGCTGTTGTCCTCTCCATCTACGAAAGGAGCATCCATACTTACGTGGCGGTTGTTGGCCTTCATCGCCTCCTCGATTTTGTCTTCTGGCAAATCTATGCGGTCGGCAATCTCATCTACGCTTGGACGGCGCTCGTGTTCTTGCTCAAATTTGTTGAGTTCACGGTTTATCTTGTTGACGCTTCCCACCTGATTGAGTGGCAGGCGCACGATTCTACTCTGCTCTGCGATGGCTTGCAGAATGCTTTGGCGAATCCACCAAACAGCGTATGAGATGAATTTGAATCCACGTGTTTCATCAAATTTCTCTGCTGCTTTGATGAGTCCTACATTTCCCTCATTAATGAGGTCGGGGAGGCTGAGTCCCTGATTCTGATATTGCTTTGCCACAGAGACAACGAAGCGTAGATTTGCTCTTGTTAATCTCTCTAAGGCTCGGCGATCACCTTTCTTGATTTTCTGTGCCAACTCTACTTCTTCTTCTACCGAGAGTAGTTCTTCATGTCCTATCTCCTGCAGATATTTGTCGAGTGACGCACTTTCACGATTAGTGAATGATTTTGAAATTTTTAGTTGTCTCATGGTAGCCTTCATTTTTTAAGTTCTGCAAAAGTACACTTTTTGTTCGAAATGACAAAAAAAATAGCAAAAAAAATAGCAGATATTTTAAAAAATACCTGCTATTTTGTCGTTTTTTATATTTTCAAAACCTTTTTCTGATGCCTAATTGGAGAATTTTTTCTGATAAAACTCTTGCTGGACTTGAGTTTTCTGTTCTCCTTTCGGGGCGACTGGTTTAGTCTCTCTGCAGAGGAACTGCGAAGTAAGCCTTCTTGCCTGTAGGCCACATACCCTGGATGTAGAGCACAGGGTCCTTGCTGGTAGAAGCGCTCTTGACGGCTTTCTGCAGGTCGTCGAGAGAAGTGATATTGTTGTCGTTGATCTTCTGGATGATGAATCCGCGAGAGATTCCGGCTTCCTTCAAGGCTCCGCTATTTACCTTCATCACCTCTACACCATACTTGATGTTGAGCTGCTCCTTCTGTGAAGCGGTAATCTGGCGGAAGTTGCCACCCAGTACATCGAGGTCGGCTGACTTGATGACAGAGGTTGTGCCCTGAGCATTCTTCAGCGTGATGGTCTTGGTGATAGCCTTCTTGTTGCGCAGATAAGTGATGGTCATCTTGTCGCCAGGGCGCTTGCCGTTGAGCAATTCCTGGAGCTCAGCCATCTTGGTCACCTTCTTGCCGTCCACCTTGGTGATTACGTCACCTTCCTTCAGGTCGGCAGCAGCACCATTTCCGTCTTCATCCACCTTGGCGATGTAAACACCCTCATTGGTTCCGAGGTTCACTTCCTTGCCGTTCTCCTTCTGGGTGTTGATATAGTTGAGCACGTCAGAACCCTGTATGCTGAGCATTACGCGCTGTACGCTACCATATTTCTTGATGTCATCTACCACCTTGTTCATGATGGATGTAGGGATGGCGAAACCATATCCTGCGTAAGAACCGGTCTGTGAGTAGAGCATGGCGTTGATACCTACGAGTTCGCCCTGGGTATTGACGAGTGCGCCACCAGAGTTGCCCTGGTTGATGGCAGCATCGGTCTGGATGAAGCTCTCTACGCCGTTGGCTCCGAGTGTACGTGCCTTGGCAGAGATGATACCAGCCGTCACGGTATTGTTGAGACCGAATGGGTTGCCTACGGCGATGACCCATTCTCCGACTCTTACCTTGTCGCTATCTGCGATAGGGAGGGTAGGCAGGTTCTTTCCGTCCACCTTGATGAGTGCGAGGTCGGTAGTCTTGTCGGTACCGACGATGCGGGCTGAGTATTCGCGGTTGTCGTTGAGTGTGACGGTCAGTTCGTCAGCACCTTCCACCACGTGGTTGTTGGTCACGATATATCCGTCGCTACTGATGATGACTCCCGAACCTGTAGCTTCTTTCTTAGGGGTCTGCACTCTCTGCTTGCGTGTGCCGCCGTTGCCAGGGTTTCCGAAGAAGCCGAATGGGTCGAAGAATCCTCCGAATGGATCGTCCTGCACGTCAACGGTTGTTGTCTTGGAGTTCTGTACGTATTTGATGTGAACTACAGCTGGCAGAGCTTTTTCTGCTGCATAAGTGAGATCTACTGGTTGACCAGCTGGAGCTGAAGTAGTAGATGGAGCTGCGTTTACTTTCATGAATGCACCGGCTGAGAATGCGAGTGAACCTACGCACAACAGAGCCATCACGTAATTTGTTACCTTTTTCATGTCTATTGCTTTTAATTATTCCTTTTCTTTTTTATTACTCTAATTGGTTTGCGGCAGCCTCGTTTCTTTTTCAGATGTCCTTGCGAGGGGATTCTTGGTTTCAGAACCTCTGCTCTGGTTTTCTTATTCCCAGAACTCCTTGTGAGGGGATTCTTGATTCCAGGCAGATTTGACTGTCTCGGAAAAACGATAGCTTCGTCTAACCGGTTGCAAATATAGGAGCAAAAAATGAGAAAGCAATCATTCCGTATTGTTTTTTATCCCGTTTTAACATTTGAATTTAACACTTTAACGGTTCTTAAATTTGAAAAGCCCTAAATTTACAAATCTTATATACTTTGTAAGAAAAAGTTAGTTGCAAATATGTAACTAAAAAATATGAATAGTTAAATGTATGTTAAGCTAAGGATGCTTTTCTTATTGATTTTATGGCAAGTCTTTTTGCTTTTTTCTACATTCCGGGCATTCTCCTTTGATGACGAAGGAGATGGAGTGTGGATAGAATCCTTCTGGTAATTCGAAGCTTGGGATGTGGATGTCTTCCATGCAGAAGGAGCGTTGGCAAGCCTCGCAGTAGAAGTGGATATGGCCGTCATGATGGTCGCATTTTCCTTCTTCCTCGCAGAGTTCGTAGTTGAGGATGCCTCGTCCGTCCTCGAAAGCGTGCACCACGTCGTGTTCGAGGAAGAGGGTGAGCACTCTGAAGATGCTGGATTTGTCCATGGTCAGCATCTTGTGTTCCAGACTGCTGAGGCTCTGTGGATGATGCTCGCTCGCTAAAGTCTTGAGAACGAGGATGCGGTTGGCTGTAGGCTTGATTCCCTTAGCCTCCAGTTTGATGATAATATC
>CAMBBY010000121.1 GCA_945863825.1 uncultured Prevotella sp.
ACACAAGGAGTATCGTCGGCAGCGTCAGATGTGTATAAGAGACAGTTTCTTGAGTTATTGATGAGAGCCAGAGAATTGGCATCCATCGGGTCAAGATAAGACAGCGGGATGAATGGAGCCACACGGTTAGGGCGCAATGTAGAAGCTGCCTTCCAGAATTCGCTGTTTGAACCATGCTGGTTATAATAGGTAGCGTTGGCATTCACCCAACCAGAAGCCCAGTCAGCGAGCTGGAGGTCGATGTTACCACGTACGTTCAGGCGGTCGGTATAGTTGTTCTTTCCTTCACCGAAATTCAGGAAATCACCCTCGCGGTAGTAGCTCACGTTGGTATAGAACTGTGCAAACTTACCACCACCTTCGAACTCAGCCGTCACATCGTAGCGAGACTTGGTCTTCTTGAGATAATCAGAATTATAGAACTGCTGGTTTGGATAACGGTAAGGATTGGTACCTGCAGCCGTGTTATAGATGTCTTCAGCTGAATATTTAGCAGAAAGACCATCGTTGGCAAGTGCCTGATTGTAAAGCGTCATATACTGCGCACCATCGATGTAGGTAGGATAAGACTTCGCTACACTCATCTGATAGTTGGCACGTGCTGTAATCTTCAGCGGTTCAATCTTACCACGCTTTGTTGTGATGAGAATGGCACCCTTTGCAGCACGGCTACCGTAGAGAACAACGGCAGAAGCACCCTTGAGGAAGGTAATGTCTTCAATCTCCGTTGGCAAAACATTGTTTGCATCACGTGGCACACCATCAATCAGCACAAGTGCATCACCCTGATTCCATAGCGACCCGTTATAACCTGCAGCCAAAGCCTGCATGTTATCGAGGCTATAGGTATTATAGTTCTTCTCCAGCAGATTCTTCACATTGACCGTGCTGACAGGAGTGATTACATCACGGGCATCCGCCTTGCGGAATGCCACGTTGATGGTGTCTGCTTCTGTGGCATCCTGTGCCATCACTCCTTGTGCAGAGAGAGCGAAGAGGGAAACCGGAAGAATCGCTTTATATCTTGAAATTATGTTGCTCATAATTTTTTCTTCTTTATTCTTTTAATTGTTTTCTTGATTCACACTCTATTACCAACCTGGATTCTGGAACATCTCAGGATAGATACTGGTGTCTTTCTTCTTCAAAGGCATCCACCAGTGCTTGCTTGTGAAGTGGCGGGTAAGAATGGTCTTCTCCTTGAAACCGGAAACCTCGGTGTTCTGTGGATTCTTTGGATCAAACTCGCCTGCACGTACAAACTCCTGAGAGGTCTTGATGTTGTAAGGTGCCTTGTCGAGAAGCAACCAGCGGCGCAGGTCGTTGAAACGATGACCTTCGAAAGCAAGCTCTACGGCACGCTCGCGGCGAACCTCATCCATGAACTTGTCCTTATTGCCGGTAAACTTGGCTGCAACACCGGCTACACCGGCACGCTCGCGAATCTTGTTCACTGCATCGAGAGCTGTGAGTGAGCACTTGGCTTTAGCGGTGGCTCCACCTACGGCTGCACAAGCCTCGGCATACATCAGATAACAGTCGGCAAGACGCAGGTAAGGCACATCAATGTACAACTTGTTATAAGTAGAACCCATATCATAGTTGTTGGCGATCATAGGAATGAACTTATAGAGCAGGTAACCAGTGCGGCTCTCGTTGATATCGTCACGGTAAGTACCACCTGTATAGAGGTTGGCATATCGGTTAGCATCCGGTTCGATGGCTCCCTCTACCACCTTTACTCCATCATATACGATGTCGTGATAGAAACGTGGGTCACGGTTCTTCCAAGGATGGGTTGGGTCGAAACCAGACTCTGGGTCATCGAGAGGAAGACCATTCGCCATACCATAATAGTTTACGTAGTTGGCTGTAGGCTGTGAGGCAGCCTTACCACCTGTAAGAATCGAACCGCCAAACTCGGTGAACACTCCGAAGTGAGAGTTCTGCCATGCATCGGCTGGAATATCACGGAGAATATTCTCGGTAGAACCTGGAGGAAGCATGTTCTTGTTCCAGGTATAGAACAGATCTGAGTAATCAGCAAAATCCACGAGCTTGTACTGGGTCTGTCCTGTCTCAACAAGAGCAAGGAGTTCGCCAAGTGCCTCGGCAGCCTGCTGTGCATAGTTGGTATCGTAATCGTAGGTGCTGGCATTGCCGTTTACATTCATCTTGTCATCGCAGTTCTTCACCAGTGGAGAAGCTGCCCACAAGAGCGATTTGCCTTCATAGGCAAGTGCGGTAATCTTGTTGATGCGGAAGCCATTCTTGCCTAATGTATTGCGACCAACAGAAGACTTATCCCAGTCGATAGGCAGAAGCTCTGCAGCCTCACGGAAATCTTTAGCAGCCTTCTCGGCACATGCCTGACAGGTTTCACGAGGAAGAGTCATTGGCTGGTCGGCAGCTATGGCATGATCAATATATGGCAGACCGCCGAAATACTGCATCAGCTGGAAATGAAGCCATCCACGGAAGAAGAGCAACTGACCCTTGATGGTATTCTTCTCCTCCTGGGTGGCAGCCGTCATCAGGTCCATATTCTCCAGACCCAGATTTGCCTTACGGATGCCATACCATGCAGCCTTCCAGAGACCACGCTTGAAACGGTCATTAGGATCAAACGTATCAGCCTGATCCATGAAGCATGCGCTCCATCCGTCAAACTCTTTCTGCCAGCCCCAGAAGTCACCCTGGTCAACCTTGTAGCCCATGAGGTAGTCGAAGCCCACAGCCTGGATATCATCCTCACCCCAGTTCCAGCACGTTGTCCAGTAACTCTTGGAGAAGTCAGGAATACAGAGATAAAGCTCCTCTGTAAAGCCCTGGAAATTCTTGAAATTCTTGAAAGCAGCCTCTGGAGATACATCCGATTCTGGTGACTTGTCAAGATAGTCTGTACAGCTGGTGGTCAGGGCGAGAGAACATCCCAATGCCAACGCCAGGCAGGCAGACTTATATTTAGAAATTATTCTTGTCATAATAAATAATGTGTTATATTAACGCTGTTTACAACTCTAACTTGATACCGAAGTTAATACGCTTCATTGTAGGGTATGCACCCTGAGAAGCAAGACCTGTACCTGCGAAGTTCGACTCACGGTCGTCAGGCATATCAGTCCAGAGGAAGAGGTTGTTACCATTTACATAAACCTTCAACATCGAGAGACCGAGACTCTTAATCCAGCCGCCATTCCAGGTATAAGCTACCTCCAGGTTCTTCAAGCGACAGAACGAACCATCGTAGAGG
The DNA here is from genome assembly GCA_945863825.1 of uncultured Prevotella sp. Lineage (GTDB taxonomy): Bacteria > Bacteroidota > Bacteroidia > Bacteroidales > Bacteroidaceae > Prevotella. The sequence continues at coordinate 3,254 of CAMBBY010000121.1, forward strand.
AAGCGGGTACCCTCATAGTAACTTGGAGTAGAGTTCATGCGGAGTGAAGGAATACCGTCTGGAGTTGATGGTGACCAGTAAGCACCCTCCTTGAACACCGTGTGAAGGTATGGCTTAGGCAGTGAGTTGAATGATACATAGCGGCTCACGTTGTTTACGCCATAGAACTGTGCATAGATGCTGAATCCCTTGTAGTCAATACCGATAGTGGCATTGTAGGTGTTCTGAGGAGTACCTGTAAAGCCATAAGGCGCACTATCATTGGTATCAATCACACCGTCACCATTGAAGTCGGTGATGATATACTGACCTGGCAACTTCTGGTTGTCGTTGGTATTATGAGGAGTCATTGCGATGACATCATCCCAAGACTGTGCTGTGCCATTGTCGAGATAGTTCTTGCCCTGTCCGATGGAGAATCCAACGTTCTTCTGGTATGCAGGAAGCAACTCTGGGTCGTCATGCTCGGTAACAACATTTTTTGCATGCGTCATGTTCATGTTGGCATAGGCATGGATACCGTTGGCAAAATCATACTGCAGTCGAACTTCCAGCTCATAACCAGTGGTCTTGGTTCTACCCTTGTTCATGTAAGGAGCAGAAGCACCGAAATAGAAAGGCACCGAACGGCTGCCGCCGGCAATCATGATGTCGGAACGCTTCTCGCTGAAGAACTCAAGCGAACCGGCTACGAGACCACCGAGGAAAGCATAGTCGATACCGAAGTTCTTCTTGATGGCCTTCTCCCAATGGATATCTGGGTTACCTACCTTTGCTTCCTTATACCAGGTGTAAATGGATTCGCTGTTTGGGTTGGTTGAATCAAGATGGGTCTTGCCACCATAAGCCCAAGTGGTCTGGTAGAGCCAGCGTTCCCATACATTATCCTCACCAATCTCTCCATAAGAGTAGCGAAGCTTGAGGATATCAATCAGATTTCTACCGAATACCTTTGTTTCTGTCACTGGCTTGAACCATTTCTCGTTGGCTACGTTCCAACCGATAGCACCTGAATTGAAGAAGGCGAAACGATTGTCCTTGGAGAACTTCTCCGAACCGTTGTAGGCACCGTTATACTCGAACATGTAGCGGTCGTCATAATTATAGGTGGTACGGAATGCCCAGTCCTCACGGTAATTGGTAAACTCAGAACCCGTAGCACGCTCAGAGCGGTTGAATACGCCCATAGCTGTTACATCGTGCTTGCCGAACTTGCGTCCCCAATAGAGCTGTGCCTGATAGAAGAGGTTACGCTGGGTAAGAGCGTTGTTGAGCGCACCTGGATCAGTAGTCCATGCGGTGGTCTCCACAAAATCGAAGTTGTTGTGTCCCGCAGGCTTCTCCTTATAGGTTACCACACCCGTTACAGGGTCGATATACTTATACTGGGCTGCATGATTGAGGTCATTGACACCTCGGTTTGCCTCCACAAACACGTTATCCCAAGATACGATGGCAGATGCCTTCAGACCCTTTGTAATAAAGGAAAGATCCTGCTCGAGCGTAAAGTCGGTGTTGATACGGGTTGTGGTGGTTGACTGCTCACCATGAAGTGCAAGATTGGTCACAGAGTTAGGAGAGCCTTGATCATCTTTAGGGAAATAGCCCCAAACACCATCGCTAAACTGTGGCAGGAAGGTATCATGAGGTGCTGAGTAAGCTGCCTGCCAGAGCTGGGTCTCAGCCCATGAACCTTTCTCCAAGCCATAAGGTGACTTGCGGATACCATGACTACCCGAAAGGTTTGCCTTCAGCGTGGTAGTCTTGGTGAGCTGGAAGTCGAGGTTGGAACGAACGTTGATACGGTTGAATCCGTAACCACTGGTATAACCACGATTGTTGTCCCACTCGCGGAAGAGGTCACCCTCGTGCTGATAGTCGATGGCTGCATAATACTTCACAGCCTTGGTACCACCAGCGATATTCACATTGGCATTGTAAGACATGGCGTAGTCCTTGAAGAGTTCCTTCTGCCAATCTACATCAGGATAACGCTCGCTCATCAGGAATCCGGTCTCCGGATCAATACTGCCTGCAGGAGCATTGTATTTGTCGATGAAGTCGGTAGAGCGGATGTCACCCCAGCTTGAAGGTGAAAGTCCCAACTCATGCTTGATTGCCTGGTTCACATAATAGAGCGCATCGGCAGAACCGTAGGTCTCAGGCAACTTAGACACCAGCTTGATAGCAGAGCTTGCACTGGCAGAAATCTTGGCCTTGCCTTCCGTACCACGCTTGGTGGTAATCAGGATAACACCATTCGCACCCTTCACACCATACACGGC
>CAMBBY010000122.1 GCA_945863825.1 uncultured Prevotella sp.
TGCGGCTCAATATCACGGCAAGGAAGATGCCGATGAGATAGAGCGATACCATGATGAGCGAACGGTATTGGATGGCAAAGAATGTTCCGATAACCATGATGTAGATTGGCAGACGAGCCGAACAACTCATCAATGGCAAAATCAGCATCGTTATCAGACGGGAACGGTGACTCTCGATGGTTCTCGTTGCCATCACGGCAGGCACGTTACATCCGAATCCCATAATCAGCGGAATGAATGATTTGCCATGCAGGCCCATCTTGTGCATCAGTTTATCCATGATGAAGGCGGCACGAGCCATATATCCCGAATCCTCCATGTATGAGATGAAGAAATACAAAATCAGAATCTGTGGCAGGAACACGATGACCGCACCTACACCACCAATCACACCATCTACCAGCATGTCCTTCACTGGTCCGTCCGGCATCGTGGTACTGATGAATTCGCCCAGCCATGCTACGCCGTCTTCAATCCATCCCTTAGGAATCTCGCCCAGTACGAAGGTGGCTGAGAACATGATGAACAGCAGCAGGATGAAGATAGGGAAGCCTACATATTTATTGGTCAGGATTCTGTCGATGAGATGGGTTATCTGATAGGTATCCTTTGCTTTGCCAGGTTCATAGCCTGCTTCCTGCAATGCTCCATGAATAAAACCATATTTGGCATCCATGATGGCTGTTTCACTATCTTCCAATGTCTCTTCCTTCACACGCTTGGCTGCCTCATCGCGGGCTGCGAAGATTTCCTTGGCCGATTTCAGATGACTTACGTATTCCTCGGCGTGTTTGTCGTTCTCCAATAACTTGATAGAAAGATATCGTGTGGAGTAGCGCTGGCGGATGGAATCATCTACCTTCAGATACTTCTGGATATGTTCGATACCATGTTCTATCTCATGTCCGTGGTTGATGTGGATGTGGCGGTAGTGAGCGTTAGTGTCTTCTTTTCCTTCGTAAAGTTCGATGATGGTCTCGAAGAGTTTATCCACGCCTCGACCATTGGTGAAGACGGTAGGTATCATTGAAATACCGAAGAGTTCACCGAGTTTGTCATAGTCGATATTATCGCCACGCTTCTCAGTTTCATCAAACATATTGAGAGCGCAGACCATGCGGATGTGCATATCTATCAGCTGGGTAGTGAGATAGAGGTTGCGTTCCAGATTACTGGTGTCGATTACATTGATGACGATATCTGGCGTGTGCTCGATGAGCTGCTTGCGCACATAAAGTTCTTCTGGTGAATAAGCAGAAAGAGAGTAGGTGCCTGGTAAATCTACAAGATTAAAGTGATAACCGTTAAAATCGGCTTCACCTACCTTGGCATCTACGGTTACACCACTATAGTTGCCCACACGTTCGTGAGCACCTGAAGCAAAGTTGAACAATGATGTCTTACCGCAGTTAGGGTTACCTACCAAAGCTACGTTGATGACATGGTGAAGTCTCTCAGCCTCTTGTTCTGCAATAGCCTCGTTACTGGCATTGTCTTTTTTTTCAGCCACTAACATCTTATCACCGAGTGCCAACTCATCGTTATCGTTGGTATCTACTATTTGCGAGTTCATTACCTGTTGGCGGTCTTCTGCATCCGCCTTGCTCAGTTCTGCATCATGCTTAGCTTCATCGATGGAAACAACTTCGATATGATCAGCTTCGCTGTGGCGAAGTGATACCTCGTATCCCATGATTTTGTATTTTACTGGGTCCTGGAGTGGGGCATTGAGAAGTACATCAACTTTTTTGCCTTTGATAAATCCCATCTCGATGACTCTCTTACGGAAGCCACCATGACCGGATACCTTGACGATAACGCCACTTTCACCTGTTTTAAGTTCTGATAATTTCATATATCTTTCCTCGTTTTATTTTTTCTTTGAGCATGTCCTTATGATATGCTCTTATTCTTTTAGACTGCAAAGTTACTAATAAAACTTTGCAACTTGATAGCAATCATGTCATTAAATAAAAAAAATACCAGGAAATGATGAGAGTATCATCAATTCTTGGTATTCTTATCATTATTTCTGATGATGTGTACCTCTTATACCTTATTATATATATAAGAGCATCACCATTTCTTGTGATTACAAGTTTCTGCCGTGGCAGTTCTTGAACTTCTTGCCGCTGCCGCATGGACATGGATCGTTTGGACGAGGCATGCGCTCTGCACGGTAAGGAGTGTGGTTTGCCTGGCTTGCGCCTTCACGAGTGTCTTGGTTGGCTGCAGCCTGTTGAGCAGCACGCTCTGCACGTTCACGCTCTTCGTCAATGTCAACCTTAGACTCTACATAGTTCTGCTGTGTAGGCTGTTCAGGAGCAGCCTCTTGTACAGGCTGTTGTTCCATCACAGGAATCTGACCACGCATCAGGATGCTTGAAATACGATCGTACATTTCGTTGATCATTGCGTCCCAAATCTTGGCACTCTCCAGTTTGTAGATCAACAATGGATCTTTCTGCTCGTAGCTGGCGTTCTGTACTGAGTGACGGAGTTCGTCCAGTTTGCGGAGATTCTCTTTCCAGTCATCATCAATGATATGGAGCAAGACGCTCTTCTCGAATTCCTTCACAACACTCTTAGCCTCAGACTCGTAAGCTTCCTTGAGGTTGCATGGTATCTGGTACATACGCTTACCATCTGTCAGTGGCACCATGATGCGCTCGTACATTGCACCCTGGTCTTCAAATACTTGCTTGATGATAGGGAATGCAGTAGCCTGAATGCGGTCTGTCTTGCGCTTGAACGCTGCCATTGCCTCCTGGAAGGCACGCTCTGCCAAATCTTCACGTCTGCCAGATTCGTATTCTTCCTCGGTAAATGGAATCTCCATAGCAAGAACCTTGAGGAACTCTTCCTTTGCACCATCGAAATCATTGTTATTGATGATATTCAAGCAGCGGTCCCAAATAATGTTGGTGATATCCATGCCGATACGCTCACCCATCAAGGCGTGACGACGCTTTTCATAGATAACGGTACGCTGACGGTTCATCACGTCATCATACTCCAGGAGGTGCTTACGGATACCGAAGTTGTTTTCCTCAACCTTGCGCTGGGCACGCTCGATGCTCTTGCTGATCATAGGACTCTCGATACGCTCGCCATCCTCGAAACCAAGACGGTCCATTACCTTTGCAATACGTTCAGAAGCGAACAGACGCATCAGCTTATCTTCCAATGATACATAGAATACAGATGAACCTGGGTCACCCTGACGACCTGCACGACCACGGAGCTGACGGTCAACACGACGGCTCTCATGGCGTTCTGTACCGATGATAGCAAGACCACCTGCAGCCTTTACTTCTGGAGTCAGCTTGATATCGGTACCACGACCTGCCATGTTGGTAGCGATGGTTACGGCACCCTTGCCATTTGTTGATCGACCAGCCTCGGCAACAATCTGAGCCTCCTGCTGGTGCAACTTAGCGTTCAACACGTTATGAGGAATGTTACGCATCTTCAACATCTTGCTCAACAACTCTGAGATTTCTACAGATGTTGTACCCACCAAAACAGGGCGACCAGCATTGCGCATTTCTTCAATCTCATCAATGACGGCACGATACTTTTCACGGGCTGTCTTATAGACGCGGTCGTCCAAGTCGTGACGTGCAATAGGACGGTTGGTAGGAATCTCAACGACGTCGAGTTTGTAAATATCCCAGAACTCACCAGCTTCTGTGCTTGCAGTACCGGTCATACCAGAGAGTTTGTGGTACATACGGAAATAGTTCTGGAGTGTGATAGTTGCGAATGTCTGAGTAGCAGCCTCAACCTTTACATGCTCCTTAGCTTCGATAGCCTGATGCAAGCCATCGCTCCAGCGACGACCTTCCATGATACGGCCAGTCTGCTCATCGACAATCTTCACTTCGCCATCCATGACAACATATTCGTCGTCCTTATTAAACATGGTATAAGCTTTCAGCAACTGCTGAAGTGTGTGAACTCGTTCACTCTGTACACCATAGTGTGCCAACATCTCGTCTTTCTTGTCGAGACGCTCCTGGTCAGAGATGTCTGTGCGAGCTTCCAACTCACTCATCTCTGTAGTGATATCAGGCAATACGAAAAGTTCCTTATCGTTTACCTGTTTTGCCAACCAGTCTGTACCCTTGTCGGTAAGGTCGGCTGAATTCAATTTCTCATCTACCACGAAATACAAAGGTTCTACAGCCTTAGGCATCTCACGGTTGTTGTTAGCCATGTAGTATTCCTCGGTCTTCAACAAACCAGCCTTGATACCTTCCTCAGAAAGGTACTTGATCAATGGCTTATTCTTAGGCAATGCCTTGAATGAACGGTAAAGAGCCAAGAAACCAGCCTCAAGTATTTCCTGATTCTTGGTCTTGCTTCCTTCGCTAATCTTCTGCTTAGCTTCTGCGAGCAATTCTGTTGCCTGTTTGCGCTGTACTTCATAGAGACGCTCTACCAATGGCTGGTATTCCTCAAACATCTGATCGTCACCCTTTGGGATTGGACCGGAAATGATAAGTGGAGTACGGGCATCGTCAATCAAAACGGAGTCAACCTCATCGACGATTGCATAGTTGTGCTGGCGCTGTACCAAGTCTGCAGGACTTGTTGCCATATTGTCGCGCAAATAGTCGAAACCAAACTCATTGTTTGTACCAAAGGTGATATCTGCCAAATATGCTTTGCGACGCGCGTCAGAATTAGGGCGATGCTTGTCGATGCAATCTACAGAAAGACCATTGAACATATAGAGAGGTCCCATCCACTCAGAGTCACGCTTTGCCAAGTAATCGTTGACAGTAACGACATGTACACCATTGCCAGTTAAGGCATTCAGGAATACAGGACAGGTACCAACGAGTGTCTTACCCTCACCGGTAGCCATCTCGGCAATCTTACCTTGATGCAAAACGACACCACCGAAGAGCTGAACATCGTAGTGAACCATTTCCCATTTCAGGTCGTTGCCACCTGCTGTCCAATGGTTGTGATAGATAGCCTTATCTCCATCAATGGTGATGAAGTCATTCTTAGGGTCTGCTGCCAACTCACGGTCAAAATCAGTAGCTGTAACGATGGTCTCCTCGTTTTCTGCAAAACGGCGAGCTGTATCCTTTACAATACTGAATGCAGTAGGGAGCACTTCATTGAGGGCAATCTCATATTTGTCGAGTGCCTCCTTCTCCAACTTATCAATCTGGTTGAAGATACCTTCACGCTCGTCAATAGGAGTTTCTTCTATCTTAGCCTTGAGTTCTGCTATCTTAGCTTTCTCCTCGTTGGCATACTCCTGTACATACTTCTGGATTTCTTTTGTCTTAGCACGAAGCTCGTCATTGCTCAAGGCCTTGATATTAGGATATTCTGCCTTGATTTTCTCTACGATTGGCTGGATCAACTTCATGTCGCGAGTTGATTTGTTGCCAAACAATGACTGAAGAATTTTGTTAAAGTTCATTGTTATATTTATTTTTTTTGTTATTCGAAATTTATCGGGAGTAATTGAAAATAAAGGAGTTATGAGTCATTTGACAAGTA
>CAMBBY010000123.1 GCA_945863825.1 uncultured Prevotella sp.
TAAATAATGTTAAACTATAGTGTTGCGGAATTAAGGATAATAACTACTCAAACAAAATTTTTGATGAAGACATCTCTCATGGGATTATGTCTTCTTGCTTCTTTGGAAGCATCTGCCAAAGATTATTATTTGGCACCAGGTGGAACAGGTAATGGTATGACAATTGACAAACCATTCGGTGATCCGATTAAGGCTTTTGCCGCCCTAAAGGCAGGTGATATTCTTTATGTAAGAGGAGGAACTTATCATCTCTCCCAAACTATTAAGGTAAATCAGACGGGTACGGCTGACAAGCGAATCTGTGTTTTCGCTTATCCTGGTGATACAGAACGCCCTGTTTTTGCTTTCTCCGGTCAACCTCGCTCTACATCTACAGAAGCTGCTTCTTATCGTGGAGTGATGCATAACATCGGCGCTAACTACTGGCATTATCGTGGATTGGATTTTTGTCATGCTGCTGATAATGGTATGAAATTGGAGGGCTCTTACTGTGTGGTAGAACTCTGTCGCTTCTACGGCAATGAAGATACGGGTCTGCAACAGGGATTTGGTAAAGATTCCAAGGGAAACAACACCCGTAATACTGAGTTTAAATATGGACGCAATAACATCATAGTAAATTGTGATGCATACGATAATAACGATCCTTGGACCCATGGTGGAAATGCAGATGGATTTGCTATCAAATTGTATCCTGGACCTGGCAATGAGTTCCATGGTTGTCGTGCTTGGCATAATTCTGATGACGGATGGGATTTGTATTACACCGTTTTCCCTATTGTTGTAGATAACTGTTGGGTACTTAACAATGGTCTTGACAAGGGCAATGCCAATGGATTTAAGATGGGCGGTTGCAAACAAGGTGGAACCTCAACAGGTGCTCATGTGTTTAAGAACTGTATTGCGGCTTTCAATGCCAAGAAAGGATTCGATCAGAATCATCATCGTGAGGGGGCTTACTTGATCAATGATCTTTCTTTTGGTAATGGTATCAATTATGGTTATAATATGGAGAAACCGGATTATGGCAATTGGGTACTTCGCAACTGTGTGGGCTTCGCTGTCTGATTGTCTATGGTGAAATTGCTTCTCTTCAAATATATGGTATGGGTGGTCAGAAGGTTGCTGAAAGTTCTGATTCCCAGTTTGTGAATATAGCCAGTCTTTCTAAGGGTGTTTATGTGGTTAGAATCCTTGGTAAGGATGGAAGTCAGGTAGCTCAGAAATTCCTGAAAAAATAAACTGCTTCACAGATTCCATCGTATGGAAAAAATAAAAACGATGTTTGTCCAGACAGGCAAACATCGTTTTTATTGTATCGTATGCTTGGGGGTGTTTCTTTCCACATACTATTGTTTGATCAGTTGATTCCAGACATTTCCAAGCATGGCAGCCCCACCAAAGTGCCATGCTTCTAATTGTGGAATATTGGCTTCTGTTATTCCGCCAAGTGCAAAGACCCGTTCGTTGATGATTCCTTCTTTTGCTGCTTCTGTCAGTTGCTCTGATGTGAAAGCATGACAGTAACCTTGCTTGGATATGCTGTCGTAGATAGGACTGAGGAATACGTAATCATAATGGAACGCTAAGGCTTCTCTGACTTCATCCAGAGAATGGCATGAACGGGAGATGCTTCCTGTGAAGTTGGCTGGAATTTGATGCTTCCTGCGATTGAGATGAATACCGTGTAGATGGTATTTCGTACAGAGCTCAAAATGATCGTGTATCACAATCCGTGAATACCATTTCTCTGGTATGGTCTTCAACAACTTTTCGCAATCATCTTGGGATGACTCGGGTTTCCTGAAATGGAGCAGGTCAATACCCGATTCAAACAACTGGTTGATATAGGTTGCCTCATCTTCAATGAAGTGGGGCAATGTGATTACTACTCTTTTCATTTTCCAGTCTTGTCAGATATGATGGATTCATCTGTTACGATGTACAGCTTTTGAGGTGCATGGAAGTGATTGACTGGTCCATGTCCTTCACCAATCTTGACATCTTTTCCGGCTTCGATGGCATCCGAAAGATAAGCCTTGGCAGAAGAGATGGCTTCTTCCATATTGTATCCGCGAGCAAGATAAGAGGTGATGGCAGAAGAGAGCGTGCAACCTGTTCCGTGCGTATTGCATGTATTTACCGTTGCACCTTTATAGATTGCAGTTTCTCTGATATCGCCTGTATGTTCCTGTTTGTTGGCTTCTTGGTGTTGTTTGCTCTCGAAAAGATAATCCATCTTTTCTGTTCCTTCAAAGTGACCGCCTTTGATGAGAATGTTGTCGCACCCCAATCGGATAATGGATGAGGCAGCTTTCCTGATATCATCAACATTCTGGATTTTTCTACCTGCTAGAATTTCTGCTTCCGGAATATTCGGAGTGAGCAGGGTGGCAAGTGGCAGGAGTTCTTCGATGAATATTTCCAGCGCATCTTTCTGCATGAGTTGACAACCGCTTGTAGAAACCATCACCGGGTCGATGATTAGTTGGAGGGAACGGGTAGGGGCAGACGCCTGTTGCTTATCTGGCGCTGCAGTTAAGTATTTTTTGAGCGTTTCTGCTATCGTATGTATGGTTTCGCCATCGTTAACCATTCCTATCTTGATGGCTTGAGGGTGAATATCATCCATGACAGCTTCGATTTGTCCACTTACAATTTCCGGTTCTATCTTTTGGATTCCAAATACACCAGTGGTATTCTGCACTGTGATGGCAGAAATTGCAGAGGAAGCATATACGCCCAGGGCAGACATCGTTTTTATGTCAGCCTGAATGCCTGCTCCGCCACAACTGTCAGAGCCAGCTATAGTTAATGCTGTATAATATCTCTTCATATTCTTTTCGTCTTAAAAATGATTTAAACGATTCTATCGGGCAATGATGAAAATTCCTTCTGAAAGAAATTTCAAAAGGCTTTGCGGAGAGAGAGGGATTTGAAAACAAATTAAAACCTCTCATAACTATCTGAAATTCAGATGCCTTCTGATTTGAAAAATCCTTCTTTTTGCTGTTTACTGTCTATAATCTGACGCAGGTCACAACGTCTTAATTCTTTGATCCATAAGGACTTATATTAATATTTTTAATTATTTTAAGGACAATGCCCGCGAAATCTTATGCTCAGAGATGCCAATGACGGCATAATTTTCTGAAAATCAGTTACTTAGCAATGATTTCTATGGCAGTAAAATCGTATCGCTAATGTAATGAGTTGTAGCAGAATGTAGCGAACCGTCCGATTTTATGTGCAAAGTTAGTATAAAATACTAAAAATGGATAATGTTATTGAAAGATTTAATTTAAATTGGATTTTCAAAAATAAGAAGAATTGCCTCGCTCAAAAAAAAAGTCTTGGGCGAGGCTTAGCATCTGTCCTCGGAATTTGAGGTAGTATCTTTCAAAAACCTTCTTCTTGTATTCTTTCATACAGAGTCCTCCTGTTTCAATCAATAAGTCAAGTGTGGTACCCAACTCTTCAACTCCGATGTCGTGGTGTTCTTCTTTGAGGTTTCCGTTCTTTTCGCAATAGATGCGATAGTAATCACTCCCCCTCATCCTTATAATAAGAACGAGGGGGGAGTTATTTAATACCACCATCTATTTATGTAAGTAGTGCGATATACCACTTTCGGTCTGCTTTTACAATAAGCAACGGCAATATTCTGTACAGCTTTTATACGAGCCTTTTCGAGTGCAGTTTGATTATTTATCTCTTTCACTCTCAAGTTGTATTCTCTCGTTTGCTCTAATTTCCCTTGTGCCTCTACTTTTGCCATCAAAGCTTTTGCTTGTGGGTAACAAGCTGCGCTTGGATCAATTTCTGATAGAGTGGCAACAATATTGGCGGCATTTTCAGAGGTAGGATTAGCGGCCCATGTAGCTTGTGCCTGATTGAGAAGAGTAGCAGAATTATGATTGATTTGCTTCCTGTAAGCAGAGAGCAGGGTCGTTTGTGCTTTGTTGTATAATGAGCACTCTTGAGGAATTTGTGCTAACATAAAAATGGCCTCATCATATTTCCCTGCATTCATTTGGGTGTTGGCTGTAGCGATAATTTTTGAAGCGTTTCTCTCATAATAATCCACTATGCGTTGTGTGGCTGTTTGGATCATATCATTTACACCTTCCAAGCGACCATTAATCTTTCTGATAGCATTGGTGACAGCTTGTTGGTCTGTAGCTCCAACACCAGTTACTTCCATGCTTGTAGAGCCAAAACAAGTTCCATCCATGCCGTCTCCTATGCCAAGGTGCAATTGTAGGCGGCTGACAATCTTTACAGGTGCAGTGGCCAATGCCTCTTTGCCAGTAACGGTAATTTTTGCAGCTAAAACAAATCGTGAGTCTCCAAAGCGGGCTATGATGTTGTTTTGTGAAAGAATGGAACGCAAACGGTCTTCCAAAATGCCTGCCGCATTTTGGTCAAGTCCGTCAACCATACCTTCTGCAACATATGGGGATACTTGGATTTGTGCCTGAATTGTATGTATAGACCAACTTAATGCTATAGCAAAGATAAACTTAATAAGTTTCATAAGCTAATATTTTTTTAGTTTGCACCTATTCTAACGATAATAGAACCTAAGCCTTGGTTGTCAACACGTGCTGGAATGTTCAAAGACTTTAAGTATTGTTCTAAACCTTCCACCCTGGCCCATTCTGAAGCATCCATTTTAACGCCATTTGCGTCTTGCAAAGGTATCTTGATGCCCCTGAAGTTCATCTTGTTTTTTGTGCTGCCAGGAGCCAATGTTCCTGTTCCATTTTTACTATGCTGACGTACCCAGTCTTGAATAGCAGCATTTAAACGAGTGCTTCCTACAGAGCTGAACAAGTCAACAGAACTGTTTTGTGTTACTCTTACAGCCATTCTGATTTCACGACCTTTCTGAGAAAGACTTGTGAAGTATGTCATCAAATTATTGGAAAGTTGTTCAAAGCCACCTTCTACAGCTTGCTTGAGCATGATAGTCAGTTGGGTGCTTGAAGGCATTCCGTCACTTTGTCGCTGCATCGGAGCAATAGTCTTGTTGGTATATGAGTCTTTGCCATCTATATTGACAAATACACTTTTTTGAAATCCGAGTTGATTCACTTGCCAGTTTATTTCCAACTTAATGTCTGGTTTGATTTGGGTTAGCACTTGGTCTAATGTTGATGTACTGCTGGCGTCTCCGTCACCATCTGCTTCCATTGCCATATCTTCAGCAGCTTCTTCCTCTAAACTTTTCATCTCGTCCCAAACATTTGTTACAGTGAATCCACGGTCTATAAACATTTGGGCAATCGTTGTCAATACGTTGTTGAGGTCTGGATTTTCAGTGAAGGCTCTTTCCCAATCAGGCAATCTTTTCTGAGCTCCATTTACTGTGACTGTTTTGAAATACCCATTGGAATAGAACCAGTTATCTGATGGGATAACCATCAATTCAGGCTTATCTGCTGACTGTGCCATACTGTGAGTCAACGTGTATTATTAATAAAGTTTAAAGTGGTCAACTATATTTT
>CAMBBY010000124.1 GCA_945863825.1 uncultured Prevotella sp.
ATTATCAGTTCAATAAGGACTTCATCAAGTCAGAACGCTTCTGAAAACTTCCTTCAATACCCCTCAACACTAAAAAATATGATAAAACTCATGCCTTTTTTTGCCTGGTTATGGCACAAGTTCTGTGGCTTCTGGCCTTGGTATAGAAATCTGTATCGAGGCAAAGCATGGTACACCAAAACCGCCATTGGACTGGTGAGTTGCATCATCGCCTTCATTCTGTATCTTGGCGCAGTAGATATCAACTTCCTATGGCTCTTCGGAAAATCACCAGGCTATTTTTCTGGTATCATGAATCCTCAAACAAGCGAGGCTTCTGAAATCTATAGTGCCGACGGCAAACTCATCGGTAAATACTTTAATGAGAATCGTACACCTGTGACTTACGAGGAAGTCAACCCAGATTTCTTCAAAGCACTTGTAGATACAGAGGATGAGCGCTTCTACAAGCACTTGGGTATAGACCCTATCGGCTTATTTGGTGCAGTAAAAGATGCACTCTTGAACCATGATGCTCGTGGAGCTTCTACCATCACACAACAGTTGGCTAAAAACATGTTCCGAGTTCGCTCACAATACTCTACAGGGTTGTTGGGCAAGATTCCTGTTCTCCGCATCCTCATCATCAAGAGCAAGGAATGGATCATCGCAGCTAAACTCGAAACCGTATATAGCAAAAAGGAAATCATCACCATGTATGCTAATACTGTGGATTTCGGTTCCAATTCATACGGTATCAAGACTGCTGCCAAGACCTATTTCAATACCTCTCCAACAGAAATGACTACTGATCAGGCTGCAGTGTTAGTGGGCATGCTGAAAGCCACTACCTACTACAACCCTCGTTCTAATCCGGAAAACAGTCTCGCCCGCAGAAATGTCGTATTATATAATATGGTAAGACACGGAGACCTGTCGGAGGAAAAATATAACGAACTGAAGGAATTGCCTATCAAACTGAACTTTAAGGTTGAGGAAAACTACGACGGACAGGCTAAATACTTCCGTGAAGCCGTGGCCAACTACCTCAAAGGATGGTGCGAAGAAGAAGGATACGACCTCTATTCCAGCGGTCTGAAAATATACACCACCATCGATACCCGTATGCAGAAATATGCTGAAGAAGCTGCCATAAAACAGATGAAGCAGGTTCAGAAGAATTTCAACAGCCACTGGAGCATCAACCGAGGTAAGGCTGGCGAAGGGGAATGGTTGGGACAGAATCCTTGGCAGGACGAAAACCACAAGGAAATACCAAATTTCATCCAGGGCATCGCAGAGCGTCAGACATTCTATAAGAATCTGATGGCAAAATTCCCTAACAATCCAGATTCCGTCAACTATTATTATAAGGAATGGGTTCACCCTGTCAAGGTTTTTGACTATGAAAAGGGAACAGTCACCAAGATGATGACTTCAGAAGATTCCATCAAGTACATGACTACATTCATGCACTGTGCTTTTGTGGCAATGGAGCCTCAGACAGGTGCAGTGAAAGCATGGGTAGGAGACATCGATTTCGATGCATGGAAATATGATAAGGTTACGGCAGAACGCCAACCGGGTTCTACCTTCAAGCTCTTTGTATATACAGAGGCGATGAATCAGGGATTGACACCTTGCGACAAGCGTCGTGATGAATACATCTCCATGGACGTATATGACAAGAAGAAACATGAAATGGTGAAATGGACTCCATCCAATGCCAATGGTTCTTTCTCGGGTGATTCCATCCCATTGAAGGGTGCTTTTGCCAAAAGTATCAACTCTGTAGCCGTAAGACTTGGACAGGAAATGGGCATCAAGCGCATCATAGAAACAGCTCAGAAGATGGGTATCAACAGTCCTTTGGAGGACGAACCATCATTGGCTCTCGGTTCCAGTGATGTCAATCTGCTGGAATTGGCATGCGCCTATAGCACCATCTCAAATAACGGTATGCATCACGACCCTGTACTCGTTACCCGTATCGTTGACAGAGACGGAAAGGAAGTATATACCGGTCCTTCGACTGCCGAACAGGTGATTCCATACAAGAGCGCCTTCCTGATGCAGCAGCTTCTCAGAGGAGGTATGCTGGAGCCAGGCGGAACTTCACAAAGCTTGTGGGGATATGTAGGCGACTATAAGGATACAGAATTTGGAGGAAAGACAGGTACTTCAAACAACCATTCAGACGCATGGTTTATGTGTGTAAGTCCAAAACTGGTCTGCGGTGCCTGGGTAGGCGGCGAATACCGTTGCATCCACTTCCGCACAGGAGCTTTAGGACAAGGTTCACGCACGGCATTACCTATCTGCGGTTACTTCCTGCAATCCTTACTCAAAGATCCTGCCTTCAAGGAATATAGGGCAAAATTTGACAAGCCGAAGGATGGCGACATCACCAAGGATATGTACATGTGCGCAAGTTATGCACCGAAAGTCAAAGTGGATACCACAAGGATAGACAGTGCTGCCATGAACGAGGAAATCATTCTCGATGAAAACGGCAACCCGGTTGTCCGCGAGAATTCAAACTCTGAGGAGAAAGCAAATGGTGAAAAGAAGCAGGAAGAGAATGGCGAAAAGAAAGAAAAGAAAGAGAAAGAAAAGAAAAAAGCCAAACCTGCAGAGCAAGTCATCAATTTCGACGATTTATAAAACAGACAAAAGGCAAGGCTTGGAAAGATAAAACTTGAAAAGTAAAACTTTCAAAAAGGCTTTCGAAAGATAAGTTTGAAAAAGGTAAACTTGCCAAAAGCCAAGACTTTAAAAGATAGATTACAAAACAATAGGACAATCGGTGGTTTCCGTCATATAACTGAAACCGCCGATTCTCTTTTTAAGAATAACCGATATGGCTGAGAATATAGATTTACAGAACGAAGAATGGCAAAATGCTTTGCAGATCATACAATATACGCACCGCTCCTTTTTCCTTACAGTAAAGGCAGGAACGGGTAAATCTACATTCCTACGCTATATCGCTGCAAACACGAAGAAAAAGCACGTGGTGCTGGCACCTACGGGGATTGCTGCCATCAACGCCGGAGGCTCTACCCTACATAGCTTTTTCAAACTTCCCTTCTATCCCCTCCTTCCTAACGACAGTAAATATAGTGTCCGCAACCTGAGAAACACCATGAAATACAACTCAGAGAAAATCAAACTTCTCAGAGAAGTGGAACTCATCATCATCGATGAGATCAGTATGGTAAGAGCTGACATTATAGACTTCATAGACAAGATTCTAAGGGTTTACAACCGCAATATGCGCGAACCTTTCGGAGGAAAGCAGTTGCTTTTAGTGGGCGATATATACCAGCTGGAACCGGTAGTGAGGGAAGACGACAAGAAACTGCTCAACCCTTTTTATTCCAGCAACTTTTTCTTTGATGCCAAAGTTTTTTACCAGTTCCAATTGGTCAGCATCGAACTGAAAAAGGTGTACCGGCAGAGTGATCCTGTATTCATCAACATACTCGATCATATCCGAACCAGTCAGGTGGCAAACAGCGACCTCATGAAACTCAACGAGCGTGTGGGAGTCACTCTGGATGAAGGAGACTCACGACTGGCAATCACCTTATCCACCCGACGAGACACGGTAGATTTCATCAATGAAAACAAATTGAAAGAACTCCCAGGAGCCCCTACGCTCTTCAGGGGAACCATCGAAGGCGAATTTCCAGAAAGTAGTCTTCCTACCCCTATGGAACTCTATCTGAAAACTGGCGCCCAGGTTATTTTCATCAAGAATGATATCGACCACCAATGGGTAAACGGAACATTGGGAACCATCATCGGATTTGACGACGACGAAAACAGTCGAATCTATGTAAGAACAGAAAACGGGGAAGATGTGATGGTGGAACCGGCAGCCTGGAGCAATATGCGCTATCATTTCAATGAGACAGAGAAAAAGATAGAAGAAGAGGAAATCGGCAGATATACCCAATATCCACTCAGATTGGCGTGGGCCATCACCGTTCACAAAAGTCAGGGTCTCACTTTCAAACAGGTAAAGATTGACTTCACAGGAGGCGTATTTGCAGGCGGACAGACATACGTAGCACTTTCCAGATGCACCAGTCTGGAAGGAATCAGCCTTCAGGAACCCATCCGTCACAATGAAGTCTTCGTAAGAAATGAAGTCAAACAGTTTGCGCGTCAATACAACGACCACAACATCATCAACAATGCCTTGCAGCAAAGCAAGGCCGACAAGCAATATCACGATGCGGCTAAAGCCTTCGACAAAGGAGATATGCAGGGAGCGCTTGATAATTTCTATCTTGCCATCCATAGTCGCTATGATATAGAAAAGCCGCTTGCCAAAAGGTTCATCCGGAGGAAGCTGGACATTGTGAACCGTTTGAAAGATGAAAATACCCAACTGAAAGAAATCATCAGACAAAAAGAAGAAGAAAGAAACAAGTTGGAAAATTATCTCAAGAAACTGGCTACAGAATTTGTGATTCTTGGAAAAGAATGTGAGAAAGAGAATATGAAAGGGGCAGCCATCAATAATTACAAAAAAGCCCTCGAACTCTATCCGACACATCCAGAAGCCCAGAAGCGGTTGAAGAAATTAAACAAAAAAAATGATTCTAAAGAATAAACCTTGAAAAATGAAAAGAAGAAGAAGACTGAAGACAAAAAGAATAGCAGCACTCCTGCTCATCCTGTTCGCCATCATCACTTTCTGCCTGCGAGGATGCGTCAGCAAGTGTACAAGTACAGAAACGGAGAAAAAGGATTCTGTGACAAGCATACATCTGAACAAGGTATTAAACAATAAGATGTCAGACGGAAAGGAATACAAGGAGTTTGACTCTCTTGTGGCGCGCTATCTGAAAAGATGGGAAATCAATGGAGCACAGCTCGTCATTTCCCGCAACGATTCCCTCCTCTATGCCCGCGGATTTGGTTATGCGGATAAAGAAAAAGGTATCCTGATGGAACCCAATATGGTAATGAGATTCGCCTCTGTTTCTAAACTCATCACTGCCGCAGGCATCATGAAACTTGTGGAGATGAAGAAAGTCAGGATGAGCGACAAAGTATTTGGGCCGAAAGGTATTCTCAATGATACGACCTACAACAACAGCATCAAGGACGACAGATACTACGATATAACCGTAGAACAGTTGCTCAGACACAATGCAGGTTTTACCAACGGAGCAGGCGACCCGATGTTCTCTACAAGATACATTATCATGCAAAATCACCTCACTACTCCCCCCGACCACAAGACACTGCTGAAGATTCTGCTGAAAAGACGTCTCGGCTATACTCCAGGTGAAGGAAGATGCTACTCCAATTTGGGCTATATGATCCTGTCAGAAATCATCGCCAAAAAATCAGGAATGAAATATGCCGACTTCATGCAGAAATACATTTTGCATCCGGCAGGCTGCTATGATATGCACATTGCAGGCACTTACTACGAAGATCGCCGTCCAAACGAAGTGAAATCTGTCTCTTATACACATCTGACGCTGCCGACGATACTCCTTGTGTA
>CAMBBY010000125.1 GCA_945863825.1 uncultured Prevotella sp.
AATTGTGGGGTCGCTTTCAGCGTTCCGTCTTCCTCTACCTGTGCTACATAATAGTTGTTGCCCACTTGTACGAGAAGTACATCGTCTGCGGTACTGTACCAGCAGAAGTGTTCATCACCATGAAGGCGAATGGTCAGTTGGCTGCCATCACTCTGGGTAATGGTAGTGAGTGCAGTATGCGCTTTTGCAGCAAAGCCGCTTGCGATGCCCATCAGAGCAAATGCAATGCTAAGTAAAAACTTCTTCATATAATGATTTTTAATTATTAATGCTAATTTCGTTTGATTGATGCTTTATTTGAATGCTAAATGATAACTTTATTTGTTTGATAGAATTCTTTATTTGAAAAAATATTGTCCCTTCTTCTGGGTCTGGTGACCAAACTCGATGGCATGGTGCGGACAATGGTGGTAACAATTGAAACATGTGAGGCAGTCGTCATGATGCAGCCATACAGGCATTTTCCCTTTACCGCCATCAATATCTCCAACGGGACAGACATGGGCGCAGATGCCACATTTCACACATTTGTCTGCTGTGACGTGAAAACGCTTGTCTGTAATGAGAACTTTTTCAAAGAAACCACCCACAACCTTGGTGAAAAACCATGGAATAGGACCTTTTACCAATCTGCAGATACCTTCCTTACGATTGAAAATCTCCTCGCTGATTTCTTCCAGTTCCAAAGCAGACTTCTCCTTTTTCCGAATCTCCTTTTCCTTCGGATCGACATCCATGAAAGGTAATCCTACGTATGACTCGGGCATGATGAGAGAGAAGGAAGAGGCTACCTCATGCACTCCGATATTCGATAAGGAAGAATTGGAGGCAATCGTTTCGTTGAGATTCTCTATGGTCAGTCCGATACTGTCACCAGCCGTACAGA
The DNA here is from genome assembly GCA_945863825.1 of uncultured Prevotella sp. Lineage (GTDB taxonomy): Bacteria > Bacteroidota > Bacteroidia > Bacteroidales > Bacteroidaceae > Prevotella. Next base: position 887 of record CAMBBY010000125.1, read on the forward strand.
CTGCATAGGCGTAAACGGGGCTTGGAACAGGCGATTCATGGTTGGGGTGCACTTTTTCAGTTGGTAGCTTGACCTGAAGTTTAGCTATAAATTCCCTGACAAGTCTTGGAACCCTCCAACCATGAACGGGGAAAACGAAACCAAGCCGTTCACCTTTTTCCAAGATGAATGGCTCAGTATATTGGGCGCCTGATTTTTTGATGAGCCTCATTTCTTCGGCAATATCAATCAGTCGCTCATGTGTAGCTGTTGCCAATTTGATGGCAGCCCAGCGGGTATTTCCTGTACCAGAAAAATAAAATATCATTTTTTAGTTTCAGTGCAATCAGATTTATTTCTGTTCTTCCACCATGACACCTTCGATGTAAAGGCGTGTCATCTCAACGTTGCCATTGCTACGAACGGTGATAGACTTCTTGAAATGACCAGGGAACATACCCTTGCCATTGTATGTTACAGTAATCTGACCTTTCTGGCCTGGTGCGATAGGCTGCTTGGTATAGGCTGGAATAGTGCAGCCGCAACTGGCGATGGCCTGATTGATAATTAATGGCTTATTGCCTACGTTTGTGAAAGTGAAAGTAGTCTTCTGTACAGGAGACTTCTCACTGAAGTTGCCAAAGTTGTGTACCACTCTGTCAAACTTGATTTCTGCCTGTGCGCTTGCTGTTGCTACCATGGCAACAAGCATTGTCAGCGCTAAGATAAATCTTTTCATATCTTTGATTTTATTTAGATTCAACTTTTTATTTGCATATTTGGATGCAAAGTTACGCATAAAGTTTAGTATTCTGCTACTTTTTTACAATATTTTATACTTAATCATGCGATATTCTATTTTTTATCAAGCAATTGAGTCAGAAATAGTCCTGTAAGACTCTTCTTGCATTGCATCACTTCCTCTGGCGTACCTGCAACAACCAGGTTGCCACCCTTGTCACCTCCTTCAGGACCGAGGTCGATGATATAGTCGGCGCATTTGATGACATCAAGATTATGCTCGATGACGACCAGTGAGTGCCCTCTCTCAATGAGTGCATTGAAAGCATGAAGCAGTCGCTTGATATCATGGAAGTGCAGACCGGTGGTAGGCTCGTCGAAGATGAAGAGGGTAGGTTCCTGATCTTCCTTACCGATGAAGAAGGCGAGTTTGACACGCTGGTTTTCTCCACCAGAAAGCGTACTTGAATTCTGTCCGAGCTTGATATAGCCTAATCCGACTTCCTGCAAAGGGCGTAAACGGCTGACGATGACGCGGCAGGAATCGAAGTCACCATTATTGTGCTGGTTCTTCTCGTCTGCAAAGAATTCGATAGCTTCGTTCACGGTCATGTTGAGCACATCATTAATATTCTTACCTCCGTATTGTACCTCAAGGATATCGTGCTTGAATCGTTTGCCTTTGCATGCTTCGCATTGCAAAACCAGGTCTGCCATGAATTGCATTTCGATTGTTACATAACCTGCTCCCTTGCACTCTTCACATCTTCCTCCCTCGGCATTGAAGGAGAAATAGGCAGGAGTGAATCCCATCTGTTTTGACAACGGTTGGTTGGCAAAGAGCGAACGGATGGCATCGTATGCCTTCAGATAGGTGGCAGGGTTGCTGCGGGAACTTTTACCGATAGGGTTCTGATCCACAAACTCCACATGCTTGATGGCGTTGACATCGCCTTCTAAGCCTAAGTGCTCACCTGGTGCATCTGCCACCAAGTCTAAATGGCGGCGCATGGCAGGGAAGAGGATTCCCTTGATGAGTGAACTCTTGCCGGAACCAGAGACACCTGTCACCACCGTAAAAACATTGAGTGGCAACTTGACGTCGATGCCTCTCAGGTTATTCATTCTGGCACCCTTGATTTCGATGAAACGGTTCCAGGCACGATGGCTTGTTGGTGTTTCTATCTTTTCATGATGGGTGAGATACTTGATGGTGTAACTATCAGGGTATTTCTCCAAGAGTTTCTGCTGGGCTTCCTTGTCGGTAGTAGAATACTCAGAAGCAGGACCGGCATAAACCAGTTGACCGCCCAGACGACCAGCATCCGGACCGATATCTATCAGGTAGTCGGCAGCCCGCATGATTTCCTCGTCATGCTCTACGACGACTACCGTATTTCCTAATTGCTGCAATTCTCTCAGCACCTTGATGAGTCGTGCTGTATCTCTGCTGTGAAGACCGATGCTTGGCTCGTCGAGAATATAGACACTTCCTACAAGTGAAGAACCTAAGTTGGTGGTCAGGTTGATGCGCTGGCTTTCACCTCCTGAAAGGGAGTTGGAAAGACGATTGAGCGTGAGATAACCGAGTCCCACATCCAGCAGGAACTGCAGGCGGTTTGTAATCTCTGCCAAGAGTCTTTTGCTCACGCATTTCTCGTGTTCGGTCAGTTCCAGTTTGGTAAACCAGATCTTGAGATTGGTGATAGACATCTCCACGAGTTCAGTAATACTTTTGCCGCCAATCTTCACATAGTTAGCTTCTTTCTTTAAGCGAGTGCCGTGGCAATCTGGACAAATCGTCTTGCCGCGGAATCTGCTGAGCATCACGCGGTACTGTATCTTATATTGGTTTTCCTTCACCATTCTGAAGAATTCGTCAATGCTCACCCTGTCGTGTGGCTCACGATTCTTCTCAGAGGGAAGACCATGCCAAAGCCAATCTTTCTCCTTTTGAGAGAGTTCGAAGTATGGTTTGAAAATAGGGAAATTATAGAGCTCTGCTCTGCGGATAAATTCCTTGAGCCACATACCCATTTTTTCTCCTCGCCAGCAAACCACACAACCGTCATAAACACTCAGGGAAGTATTAGGGATGACGAGTTTCTCGTCGATGCCGATTACGCTTCCGTAACCCTCGCAGGTAGGACAGGCACCCAGAGGAGAATTGAAGGCAAACATATTGTCTGACGGTTCCTCGAAGGTCATTCCATCTGCTTCAAAACGGGTCGAAAAATCATAGGCAATCTTACTTGGCAAGAACAGGAGGCGGCAGGCGCCATCTCCTTCGTAAAAAGCTGTTTCGGCTGAGTCCATGAGACGGCTGATATCATCTTTTTCTTCACTTACGGAAGAACGGTCTATCACGAGAAAGATTTCCATGCCTGTTTCAGTCATCAGCTTTTTGAACTTTTCGTCAGAGGCTTCAAGAAGATCCCTCATGCTTACTTCTGGCGAAAGCATCTCGCCGCTATTGGCTTTATCCAGGAAGTCTTCGATGCGTTCAAACTCATTTTTCACCAAGATGCGTGCATATCCTTCCTGAATATACATCTCCAGTTGCTTGCTGAGGCTTCGTCCCTCAACGATGTGAAGAGGGGAAAGAATGACAAACTTGGTGCCCTTGGAATATTGTCGGGTACAAGCTAAGATGTCTTCTGTAGTATGGCGCTTCACCTCCTGTCCGCTGATAGGAGAAATAGTTTTTCCTATGCGAGCATAGAGTAATCTGAGATATTCGTAAATTTCAGTACTGGTACCCACGGTGGAACGTGGGTTACGGGAAATAACTTTCTGTTCGATGGCGATGGCAGGTGGCAATCCCTTGATGAAGTCACATTCTGGTTTGCTCATTCGACCCAAAAACTGTCGGGCGTATGAAGATAAGGATTCCACATAACGGCGCTGACCTTCGGCATAGAGTGTGTCGAAAGCCAACGATGACTTACCGGAGCCAGAGACACCCGTGATGGCAACAAAATTGCCCTGAGGTATCTTGACATTGATGTTTTTGAGATTGTTAGCCCTGGCTCCTTTGATCTCAATATATTTATCTTTTGCCATTTTTTACTTTTTACCTTTTTACTTTTTTACCCTTTTACCTTTACTCATGATGATAAGGTTCACCTTTTATAATGGTACACGCGCGATAGAGGGCTTCTGTGAAGATGAGGCGCACCATCTGATGCGAGAAAGTCATCTTGGAGAGGGAAATCTTCTCGTTGGCACGGTCATAAACAGCCTGCGAGAAACCATAAGGACCACCAATGATGAAGACAAGTCTTCTGGCAGTAGCCTGCTTACGTTCTATCCACTTGGCAAATTCGATGCTGCGGAATTCCTGACCATGTTCGTCCATCAATACAACGGTATCTGAAGGTTGCAGGAGTTTCAATATCATTTCCCCTTCTTTTTCCTTCTGCTGCTGTTCGCTGAGGCTCTTCGTATTCTTGAGCTCAGGAATAGTCGTAATATTGAAAGGCATGTAGTGGGTGATGCGCTCAGCATAGTCCTTGATGCCTGCAATAAAATGCTTGTTTACGGTCTTTCCGACCAATATCAGTTCAGTCTTCATTATTGTTCTTTATTCTTCACTCTTCGTTCTTCACTTTCTCCTCGTCCCTGTAATATCCCTTTCCGATTCGTTTTGGATTCTTCGGGAACCAGCCTTTCTCGCATCGCTCTCTCTGTTCAAAGAGTTCACCGATGCTCCACAGGCTTGAGGCACCTACCACACCTAAAATGGCAGAGAAGAGCACATTAGCAATCAGGAAGGCTGCACCGATGCAGGCAATGCCTGCAACGAGAAATATCCACCAAAACCGGGTGCCCGTATAATATTCCGTCTTCATCACGATAGGATGAAAGATACCTATTATTAAAAAGGTGGAAATG
>CAMBBY010000126.1 GCA_945863825.1 uncultured Prevotella sp.
CCTATCTACCCTCTTGAAGAAATCGGCTATCAGAGAGAAGTCGAAATCATCAATCACTACGTTTTCCTTATTTTCTTTCATTTCATTCTTTTCCATTTTTCTTTTCTCCTATTTTATATGATAAGTTTTTTTGCATCTCATTTCTTGTAATGAGATTGCAAAGATAAGCTATTTTTGAGGAAGAGATTTTAACATAAAGGAATAAAAAGCAAGTTTTTAGAGAAGAAAGATTCTTTTGGATGGATAAACAGACGAAAGTCAAAAGAAAGACTTTTAAACAACTTCTTTATGAGATACCTAAAAACAACCCTTTTTTGTAACTTTTTCGAGAAAATATTTGGTAGTTACATAATTTTATTGTAGATTTACAGCAGATTTTTAAAAGAAGGAGTAAGTATGAAGAAGGAAAAGAATGAAAATCTGATGAAAACGGATGGGAAGCCGATGACAACAGATGTAAAGCCGATGAAGCAAGGACTTCTATTCCAAATATTCCATCTCTATTATGATGGTTTCAGGACGATGACCCTGGGCAAGACGCTCTGGACCATCATCCTCATCAAGCTTGCCATCATCTTCCTGGTGCTCAAGCACCTTTTCTTTCCGCATTATATTAACAGTAATGCAAAAAACGGAGACAAGGCTGGCTTCGTATCCAAGGAAATTCTGAACAGATAAGACTCTGAATTTCAATCCTATATTATCAGAAGAAATACAAAAACATTATATAATAACAATTTTAAAACCGTTCAACTATGATGACAAATCTATTGTTAGACATTACATCAGCCACCATCGACTGGTCGAGGGCGCAATTCGCACTCACAGCCATCTACCATTGGTTATTCGTGCCGCTCACCCTGGGACTGGCAGTAATCATGGGCATCGCCGAAACATGTTACTACCGCACCAACAAACCGTTCTGGAAGCACGTAACCCGTTTCTGGCAAAAACTCTTTGGCGTGAACTTCGCCATGGGTGTTGCCACAGGCATCATCCTGGAATTTGAATTCGGCACCAACTGGAGCAATTACTCCTGGTTCGTGGGCGACGTATTCGGCGCTCCCCTAGCCATCGAAGGCATCCTGGCATTCTTCATGGAGAGCACCTTCGTAGCCGTAATGTTCTTCGGCTGGGATAAGGTGAGCCGGGGCTTCCACCTTGCCTCCACCTGGCTCACGGGACTTGGAGCCACCATTTCTGCCTGGTGGATTCTCGTAGCCAACGCCTGGATGCAATATCCGGTGGGTCAGGAATTCAATCCCGACACCATGCGCTTCGAGATGACCTCCTTCCTGGATGTGGCACTCTCGCCATTCGCCATCAACAAGTTCACCCATACCGTCACCTCATCCTGGATCATCGGAGCCACCTTCGTGGTAGCCGTAAGCTGCTGGTATCTCCTGAAAAAGAGAGAAACCCAACTTGCCAAGGCGAGCATCAAGATGGGTGCCGGAGTAGGACTCATCGCCACCCTGCTGGCTGCGATGACCGGCGACAATTCCGCCTATCGGGTGGCACAGGTGCAGCCAATGAAACTGGCTGCGATGGAAGCATTATATAATGGTGGAAAGGGCGAGAGCCTTACGGCGATAGCAGCCGTTCATCCCTTCCGGCAGCCCGATTACGAAAACGAGCAGGAGCCAGCCATGCGCATCGCCATTCCTAACATGCTCTCGTTCTTAGCCACCCGCACAGCCGATGGCTACGTGCCAGGCGTGAACGATATCCTCAAGGGTTACACCCACGAGGATGGCACCCGGGAACCATCCGTGCAGGAAAAGATAGCCCGGGGCAAGAAGGCGATTGTTGCCCTGAAAACCTATCGCGAAACCAAGGCGCAAGACCAGCTCCCTATCTTAAAGGAAAATATGAAATACTTCGGATATGGTTACATCAAGGACGCCAAGGAACTGGTGCCGAGCATCCCAATCTGCTTCTACGCCTTCCGCCTGATGGTGGGAGTAGGCTGCCTGCTCATCCTCTTCTTCGCCCTCAGCCTATTCTTGGTCTATAAGAAGGAAATCGCCCAATACCGATGGTTCCTCATTTCCGCCATCATCATGATTCCGCTGGCTTACATCGCCTCAGAATCGGGCTGGATAGTAGCAGAAATCGGTCGCCAGCCTTGGACCATCCAAGACCTGCTGCCAGTAAGCGCCGCCATCTCCGACATCGAGGCAGGCAGCGTGGCCACCACCTTCTTCATCTTCCTGGCACTCTTCACCACCATGCTTGCCGTGGAAATCAGCATCCTGGTGAAGCAGATCAAGAAAGGACCGGAATACGAATAATCTCTCTGATAATCAATGTTTTTCAGAAAGATTTCAAAAAAAATCATAGGATAGTTTTTCAGTAAACAACAAAACCCGAAAGTATTATGACATACGAATTTTTGCAATCATACTGGTGGTTCCTCGTATCATTATTAGGAGCCCTGCTGGTGTTTCTCATGTTTGTACAGGGAGCCAACACCTTGATTTTCTGTTTGGGAAAAACAGAAGAAGAGCGTCGCCTCATCATCAACTCTACGGGGCGAAAGTGGGAGTTCACCTTCACCACGCTCGTCACCTTCGGCGGAGCCTTCTTTGCCTCGTTCCCATTGTTCTACAGCACCAGTTTCGGCGGAGCCTACTGGCTGTGGATGATCATCCTGTTCTCGTTTGTGATTCAAGCCGTGAGCTATGAATTCCAGAACAAGATAGGTAATTTTCTTGGACCAAAGACCTTTCAGATCTGCCTCATCATCAACGGCATCGTGGGACCTCTGCTTCTTGGCGGAGCCGTAGCCACCTTCTTCAACGGCAGCAATTTCCTGATAGACAAGGGCAATATTACCAACAGTCTGCAACTCGTCATCAGCCGTTGGGCAAACGCCAGTCATGGTCTTGATGCCCTACTCGACCCATGGAATGTGGTGCTGGGACTTGCCGTACTGATGCTAGCCCGCATCCTGGGCATGCTCTACATCAAGAACAACATCGAACACCAGCAGATTCAGGAGCGCTGCACCCGCCAGTTGCCATGGAATGCCCTGCTCTTCCTATTGTTCTTCCTGCCATTCCTCATCAGATTGATGATAAAGGACGGATTCAGCACTTCTTCTTCCGGCATTACGATAGAGAGCATGAAGTATCTTCACAATCTCCTGGAGATGCCTATCCTATCAGCCCTATTATTAATAGGAATAGTGCTCGTACTCTTCGGCATTTACAAGTCATCGAGAAGCGTGCAGTATAGAAAGGGAATCTGGTTTACAGGCATCGGAACCGTGCTCACCGTGCTGGTTCTGCTGCTGATAGCCGGCTGGAACCACACCGCCTACTATCCGTCGAACATCGACCTTCAGAGTTCGCTCACCCTCGCCAACAGTTGCAGCAGCGAGTTCACGCTCCGCACCATGGCGATAGTTTCCCTCCTCATCCCGTTCGTGCTCGCCTACATCGTCTTCGCCTGGCGTGCCATCGACCGCAAGCGCATCACGCAGGAAGAAATAGAGCAGGGAGAAGCGTATTAAAAAAGGCAGAAAAAGTGAGCCTCTTCAAAAGTCCCACAGATACCACAGATTTACACAGATTCATTCTTGCCATAAACGGGAGGAGAATTCCCCAAATATCCAAACAAAAAAATCTGCGAAATCAGCGTGCCTTTTTATCCAAAGACCGAACAGGTCAAAAATCTGTGTAAATCTGTGAAATCTGTGGGACAAAGAAAATCCTACAGCTCTATCACCTCCAAATCATCCGGAACGAAGATTCTACCCTTGAAGTTTTCGGCAGCTTCACGGGTATAATTTTCTTTACGATTAGCGAGCGTTTTCTCCTCCGTATGATACAGGATAAGATTCTTCACGCCCAGTTCCTCCGCCAGTTTTCCGGCATCAAGCGCCGTGCTGTGGCATTTCTCATAAGGCTTGAACGTATCGCGGTCGGCATAGAGGCAGAACGCCTCGCACATCATCCAGTCCGCCCCCTCTATGTAGCGACGGTTCTGCTCGTTATAAGGCTCATCGCCCAGGCACGCCAAGACCAAAGGCTTACCCGATTCATCAGAAGAAGAAGGCAACTCAGCCCGGAATCCAAACTGCTTCTCCTTAGTAGACTGAATATCAAAGCATTCCAGCTTCATATCCCCCACTTCGAAACAATCGCCATCTTCCAGCTGATGGAACACCACCCTTTCAGCCACCTTAGCCAGTTGCTTCTTGGCAAGAATCATGTCGATGATGGTTTTGATCACCTTCATCACCTTGTCGTTTCCATACACATGCAGCAATCCCTCGTAACCCTTGCATTGTGCCACCATACGGATTACCCAGATCACACCCAACACATGGTCGGTATGCGCATGTGTAACGAATAGGTGATGAATATCAGAAATCTGAACATTCACCTTTTTCAGCTGCGCCAGTATTCCGTTTCCTCCGCCCGCATCCACCAGCATCAGGGTGCTGGGAGTCTGGAGCACAAAACAGGTATTATAAATCTGGGAAACCGTAGCATTTCCCGTTCCGAGCATCGTAATTTGAGCCGTAATCTTATCCATTGTCTTATTCGTTATCTTATTTATTGTTTCGCATGTGGTTCTAGTACGGGCTGAAGGCCTAAAAGCTTCTGCCCGGATAAGGCACTACGCCGATGGTAGCAATCTTAGCCTCATTATCTTCCGGAACTACTACTAAAGCTGCTTCAACTGCTCTTCATTCAATCCTGTAGCCTTCATAATCTGAGGCAAAGTCATACCCATTGCCAATAGGTTACGGGCTACCTCTAAGCCTTTAGATAGTTCACCTTTAGCAATTCCCTTTTCCTCGCCTTCAACATAAGAGCCATAAAGGCCAGAGTAGTAATCGTCAACAGCCTTAATACTTTCATCGTATTTTTCCTGCTCCTCACTACTCAAGCAACGAACATCAGCCAATTTAGCAAGATGATTGAATATCTTCTTCTGTGCCGTAAAAGGCAATCTTTCCAATACTTCCATATATTTCAATACATAAATCCATTTTTCAAAACCAGTCTCGCATTCTTCCTCACTCTTATCAAAGAAAGGAAGAGAAAGATAGATGAAACGAAGCTTATCAGAAAACATGGAATCGCTAGACTTCTCCCTCAAAGCTACGTCTGTCCTAAACTTTGTCACCTCATGCTCCCTTGGCATAAAATTCATGATGCAAACCACATAAACCGGCACAAACTGGTATAAAACAGGAGTACGGTCACCTGCTTCATCAAACCTCTTACGCTGGGCGACAAAAGCCTTACTAGCATAATAGATGGAACGATTCACAAAGAAGGGTACCCATCTGTTCTGCATCTCAACGATGAAATGCTTGCCATCGTCGGTTACACAATAGATATCAAAGATGCAGCCACGGAGATCATTCGTTTCTCCAGGCAGTTCCTTATCCTTGAATGTTACGTCCTTAATTTGAAACTCGCCTTCAAACAAGTCGTTCAAAAAATTAATCAGCAAGTCCTTGCTG
>CAMBBY010000127.1 GCA_945863825.1 uncultured Prevotella sp.
GATTCGCCTTAGTCTCGTGGGCTCGGAGATGTGTATAAGAGACAGGTAATGAGGCACTCCACAGAATCGGTGAAAACTATCGTCTCGCCACGGCTGAAAATATCGCAGTCAATCCTGTTCACTATCACTCTGTTGCCCTCCTTCAGCTGGGGAGGAAGCCCACCTTCGGGCACAGAATAGACAGTGAATACATAGGTGCGGATGCCCCATGCTAAGAGCAATGCCAGCACCAATGAGAGGAGGAACTTGAATGCTATTTTCAAACCGTCTGAGTCTTACTTTTGTTATCGACCTTACTTGATGTTATCGACAAACTTGAAGAGTCGGTTCCAGCGAATACCCGAGAAGCCCGGATGGTCTGGACTGTGGCTCCACCAGATGAAGATAGGTTTGCCCACTACATGATCCTCAGGCACAAAGCCCCAATAGCGGGAATCGGCTGAATTGTGGCGGTTATCGCCCATCATCCAGTAATAGTCGAGCTTGAAGGTGTAACTCTTCGCCTGCTTGCCGTTGATGAAGATGCGACCCTGGCGGTCCACCTTCAGGTCGTTGCCCTCATACACCTTGATGCAACGCTCATATACAGGCAGATTCTTCAGCGTGAGGGCTATAGACTGGCCCTTCTTAGGAATCCATACCGGACCGTAATTATCGCGCGTCCAACCCGTATAGGCATTCAGCGGATAGAGGTCGCCATAAGTAGCATCGGTATTGATGGAGATGCTCTCCACCAGATTCTTGTTGGCCTTCAGAGCGAGATAAGCCTTGCGGGTAAGCGGAATGGCACCCGACTGGTTGTAGGTCAGCAAGTCCTCATTGGTAATGCCCAACTCGTCTGCCAAATCCATCGGGAACTCGCCCTTGAGCTTCATCTTGTAGGTATATTGCACATTGTCAGGCTCCTTGTTGGCCTTGCCGTCCAGATATACGATGCGATTCTTGATCTGCAGGGTCTGTCCTGGCAAACCAACGCAGCGCTTCACGTAGTTCTCGCGGCGGTCGGTAGGTCGGCTGATAATGTCGCCATACTCGCCCGGATTGCTCACGATGTAGCTTCTGCCCACCTGGTAAACCTGCTCGAAATACTGGCGCTGCTGCAGCGGATTCATCTTTCTCACGTCCTTGGAAAGTCCGTTCTGATCCAAAATCTGATCGCCGAATCCATACACCATCTGGTAGTAATCCTGTGCCTGATAGCGCTCTTCATTCACCAAAGTATCGCCCGCAGGATAGTTGAACACCACGATATCGTTGAGCTTCACATTGCCCAATCCCTTCACACGACGGTAATCCCAGTGAGGCCATTCGCAGTAGCTCTTCACGTTGACCAGCGGCATGGTGTGCTGGGTGAGAGGCATGGTGAGTGGAGTCTGAGGAATACGTGGACCGTAGCTCACCTTGCTCACGAAGAGATAATCGCCCGTGAGAAGGCTCTTCTCGAGAGATGAAGACGGAATCACATAGTTCTGGAAGAAGAACAGATTGATGAAATATACTGCCACGAGGGCGAATACCAGGGCATCTACCCAGCTCATGATGAAGCGTACAGGCCCCTCTGAGTCCTTCCACCACTGCCAGCGTATCTTCTTGGTAATATACACATCAAAGATGAATGGCACTACGATCAGTCCCAGCCAACTTTTCAGCCAGAAGAGGAATGCAAGGTACAGTACTATCACAATGGCAAACTTCGCCCACTGCACCTTCATATTCAGTTTTTGTTTCTCTTTATCTATCATTTTTTTCTCTTTTTTCTGCTTATCAGATCAGAACTTTATAGAAGAACTGCTAGAAGGCTCCATCAGAACATAATCCTGAGAAGCCAAACTGCACTTAATCTTTAGAACCAATCTGAACCTGTTTATCATTTAGAACTTAAAGAGATCTGAAGTAGTAAGCAGACCGGAATGGTTGGCTGTGAACTCAGCTGCAAGCACAGCTCCGAGCGCGAAGCCCTTACGTGAATGAGCACTATGCTCGATGGTAATCATATCGGCATCAGAATCGTACATCACGGCATGGATTCCAGGAACCTCGCCATCGCGCACGCAGTTGATCACCAGGTCCTCATCAGTGATGTTCTGATCGCCCTCGTCGTGATGACCGTCCTCAGTCCAGTAAGTCACGCCGCGCTTCCAGTCTTTCTTGCGGTCGATATTGTCGATGATTTCCTCTGCCAGGGTGATGGCTGTACCAGAAGGAGCATCGAGCTTATGTACGTGGTGGGTTTCCTGCATACATACAGAGTACTGTGGGAACCCGTTCATGATCTTAGCCAGATAGCGGTTGACGGCAGAGAAGATAGCCACACCGATACTGAAATTAGAGGCCCAGAAGAGGGTCTGCTTACCATCGGCGCAGAGTTTCTCCACGTCTTCCTTATGATCTTTCATCCATCCGGTAGAACCCGAAACCACCTTCACATTGTGGGAGAAAGCCTTGAGATAGTTGCCGTAAGCGGCAGTAGGGTTGGTAAACTCGATAGCCACATCCGCAGAGCAGAACTCCGGGCTGTCGATATCTTCAGGGTTATTTACGTCAATCTTACATACGATTTCATGGCCACGCTGCAAGGCGATCTCTTCGATCATGTGTCCCATCTTGCCGTAGCCTATCAAAGCTATTTTCATTGTTATCTTGTTTTTTTGTTTATTCCTTTCGGCAAAAATAATCAAAAATCTTGGAAAAACCGATTTATTTGTAGAAAAAAGCGCATTATTATAGTAATAAATAGAAAATTTTGCTTATTTTTGCAGTGATTTGGGGTAAAATCGTATGATTCTAAACATTTAGCCTACTTTCTGAGAAGAATTTGAAAGACATTCTGAAAGGAATAGAAAGGACTTCTCCAAGAAGAAAGGACTTCCTCAAGAAGAAAAGCTTCCTCAAGAAGAAAAGACTTCCCAAGAAGAAAAGCTTACTCAAGAAGAAAAGACTTCCCTAAAGACAAGAAGAAAATAAAAGATATGCTGAAAGAATAAAAAAATAAGAGATTATGAGCAAATATATATTTGAAACAAAGATGGAGGTGCGCGACTATGAGTGCGACATAGAGGGAATCGTAAACAATGCCAACTATCTGCACTACATGGAACATACGCGCCATCTCTTCCTGAAGGAATGCGGACTCAGCTTTGCAGAAATGCACAATAAGGGCGTGGACGCAGTAGTGGCTCGCATGAACCTGCAATACAAGGTGCCGCTGCAGTGCGACGATGAATTCCTCTCCCGCCTGTGGCTGGAAAAGCAGGGCGTAAGATATATCTTCCATCAGGACATTTTCCGTGCTAACGATGAGAAACTCTGCCTCAAGGCTACCGTAGAACTGGTGTGCCTCATCAATGGCAGATTGGGTAATAGCGAAGACTACGACAAGGCTTTCGAGCGCTGGCTTTAAAAACCAAATCTTTTGAAACCAAATCTTTTGAAACCAAATCTTTTGAAACCAAATAAAGAAAACTATCATGGAGCAATTACTTCACTATGTATGGAAACACAAGCTGTTTCCACTTTCTCCTCTCCATACTACCGACCATCGGCAGGTGGAAGTCATCGACTCAGGACTGCACAACCGCAATGCGGGGCCCGATTTCTTCAATGCTAAAATCAAGATAGACGGAATGCTCTGGGTGGGCAATATCGAAATACACGACAAGGCGAGCGACTGGTATCTGCACGGACACGAGAAGGACGAGCGATACGACAACGTGGTGCTCCACGTATGCGGAATCATCGACCTGGAAGCCCGCAACTCCAAGGGAGACCCCCTCACGCAGATGCAGCTCAGCATACCCGAAAACGTGCTCCGACACTATCAGGAACTGCTCTCCATCGACCAGTATCCACCCTGCTATCAGATTATCCCTGCCCTCACCCGACTCTCCGTACACTCCTGGATGAGCGCCCTGCAAACCGAGCGACTCTCACAGAAAACAGAAGCTATTGCCGAGAGAGTGAAGAAATGCAACGGAGACTGGGAAAACGCATACTTCGTGACCCTGGCTCGCAACTACGGATTCGGCATCAACGGGGAAGCCTTCGAGCAATGGGCTCTCTCCATTCCCCTGCACTCGGTAGATCATCACCGCGACGACCTCTTCCAGATAGAAGCCATCTTCTTAGGACAGGCTGGACTGCTCGAACTGTCAACCCTCCCCGAACGCTATCAGAAAGACGCACTGAACGACGGATATTTCTCCAAACTCAGGAATGAATACCTCTATCTGCAACATAAATTCTCGCTCACGCCCATAGACTACAAGCTCTGGCGCTTTCTGAGACTGCGCCCACAGAACTTCCCCCACATCCGCATCTCCCAACTGGCCAACCTCTATTTCCGACGCCAGGCAAGTCTCAGCCATCTGCTCGAAGCCACCACCGTGAAGGAGGTCATCGGAGTGTTGAAAACATCGGTTACGCCCTACTGGGAGACGCATTACACCTTCGGAAGCGAGAGCATACGCAACGAGAAGCACATATCTCCTTTCTCGCTCAACCTGCTCATCATCAACACCGTCATTCCCATCCTCTTTGCCTATGGACGGCACAGAGGTGAGGAAAAGTACTGCGACCGGGCTTTCGAATTCCTGGAGGAACTGAAGGCTGAAAACAACCATATCGTGAGAATGTGGCAGCAATGCGGACTGGAAGTGGAAAACGCCGGAGACTCGCAAGCCCTCATCCAGTTGAAAAAGGAATATTGCGACAAGAAAGAATGTCTGAGATGCAGGATAGGATATGAGTACCTGAAAAGAAAGTGAAGAGTGAAGAACGAAGAGTGAAGAATTCTACAGCATGTAGGGAAAAAACCTTAGCTCTCAAAGGTGCAAACCTAACTATTAAATTACAAACTGAACTTTCGCATATCAGGAAGTTAAAGGAGTTAAGGAAGTTAAGGAGTTAAGACGTATGTCTTGCAGCTTAATAACTACGCCAAAAAGACTATTGTCTTAACTCCTCAGCGACCGTAGGGAGCGATAACTCCTTTAACTTCATTAACTTCTGAACTTGCGAAACTTGAATTACAAACAATAAATCAAAAACAACAACGTGGATCAACAAGAAATTTTAAATACGATTCTCCTCACAAGGCTCAACTACTTCAGTCTTGCGGGAATGCTGGAACTATATAGAAAGGTAGGCTCCGCCACGCTCATCATGGAGCATAAGAACAATCTCCGTGACATCCTGCCCGATGCCTCGGATAAACTCGTGAACGCCATCCAGAATAGCGATGAGGCAAGAAAAAGGGCTGAAGTGGAACTGGAATACGACCTGCGCTACGGCATAGAACCCCTCACGATGAACGACGAACGCTACCCCAGCCGACTCAAGGAATGCGACGATGCGCCGCTCATGCTCTTCTACAAGGGCAACGCCAACCTGAACCAGCAGCGCGTCATCAATATCGTGGGACTGTCTCTTATACACATCTGACGCTGCCGACGATACTCCTTGTGTAG
>CAMBBY010000128.1 GCA_945863825.1 uncultured Prevotella sp.
GCGTCAGATGTGTATAAGAGACAGTCTCAAAGTCGCTTAAGAAAGACGACCTTTTTTCTCTACCCGAGTGAAATAAACGCAATCGAATACGAGAAGAACTATATAGAAAAGAGCAAAGATAGCTGTAAAGCCTAATATATTCTGCTTATCACATACAAGTACATAGATGAGAAACACCAAGATTCCAGCCACCAACTTCACAACCAAAGCCGCCAAGTAAAACTTGGCAAGATTTGCAGGTGAAGACTTTGCTATCGCTTTCCATGCTTCACTGTAAGCAGTACTTGCAACAAGCGAGAACAACGCACTCACAATCAGAGGATTAACCACCTGAGCAATTATATCTTCGCATTGAGCAGACAATCTGCAGGCAAAAAGTATGGCCAAGGCCACACCCGCTGTCAACCAGAGCGAAATCTGTTTATACTTGATATCAACTTGCCTGATATATTGCAAGCGCATCTTTTCTTCCTTTTCCATATCTATACTTCTACACAGAGGCTTACTTCGTTTTTCTTACATTCCACGAATCCACCCTGTATGTTCATCACTTGCTTGCCTTCCTTGGTAGTGTATTCCACCTTGCCTATTTCAAGCGAGGAGATAATAGGAGCGTGATCGTTGAGAATCTCGAATGAACCGAGAGTTCCAGGAACCAGAACGCTCTCCACTTCACCTTGGAAGACTATTTTCTCGGGAGAAACTATCTTAAGTTTTAACATAATCTTTAACTTTGAATTTTGAACTTTGAACTTTGAACTTTATAATAACCCAATATTGCTATCGAATTCTTCATTCTTCGTTCTTCACTCTTCACTAAAGACTACGCCTGTGCTGCTGCAAGCAACTGCTTAGCCTTCTCCTTTGCGTCCTCGATAGTACCTACGTTGAGGAAAGCCTGCTCAGGCAGGTCATCCACCTCGCCGTCGAGGATAGCATTGAAGCCCTTGATAGTCTCTTCAATAGGAACCATCACACCCTTCAAACCGGTGAACTGCTCTGCTACGGTGAATGGCTGACTCAAGAAACGCTGTACACGGCGTGCACGGTTCACGGTCAACTTATCCTCATCAGAAAGTTCATCCATACCGAGGATGGCGATGATATCCTGCAACTCATTGTAACGCTGCAACAACTGTTTTACTCGCTGTGCGCAATCGTAATGTGCCTTGCCGACAATCAGTGGATCGAGGATACGAGAAGTAGAACCTAATGGATCTACAGCAGGATAGATACCGAGAGAAGCGATCTTACGTGAAAGCTCTGTGGTAGCATCCAGGTGGGTAAATGTAGTAGCTGGAGCAGGGTCAGTCAAGTCATCGGCAGGCACATAAACAGCCTGTACAGAGGTAATGGAACCATTCTTGGTAGAAGTGATTCGTTCCTGCATAGCACCCATCTCGGAAGCCAATGTTGGCTGATAACCTACGGCTGATGGCATACGGCCCAACAGCGCAGAAACCTCAGAACCAGCCTGGGTGAAACGGAAAATGTTATCGATGAAGAACATGATATCGGCAGCCTCACCATTCTTACCACCATGATCACGGAACTCCTCGGCTACGGTCAAACCAGAAAGCGCTACAGAAGCACGTGCCCCCGGTGGCTCATTCATCTGACCATACACCAGGGTAGCCTGACTCTTGGCAAGTTCCTCTGGGTCAACGAGGGAAAGATCCCACTTACCCTCTTCCATGGCTTTACGGAACTTCTCGCCATACTTGATAACACCTGACTCAAGCATATCTCGAATCAAGTCGTTACCCTCACGAGTACGTTCACCTACACCAGCGAATACGGAGTAACCGTTGTGTCCCTTGGCGATGTTGTTGATCAACTCCATGATAAGCACGGTCTTACCTACACCAGCACCTCCGAAAAGTCCAATCTTACCACCCTTCATATAAGGCTCGAGCAAGTCGATCACCTTTATACCGGTAGCAAGCATCTCCTTGTGGGTTGACAGTTCGTCAAACTTAGGAGCTTCGCGATGGATAGGATAAGCGCCCTTCATGTCCAATTCATTCATACCATCAATAGGCTGTCCGATGACATTCATCATACGACCTTTGATTTGCTCGCCTGCAGGCATCACGATTGGGCTGCCCGTAGAGACAACCTCCAAGCCACGCTGCAAGCCGTCGGTGTTGTCCATAGCGACACAGCGTACTGTGTCCTCACCGATGTGCTGCTGCACCTCGATGACCAATTCGCGTCCGTCAGAACGTTGCACCTTTAGAGCTTCGTGAATCTTTGGAAGCACCTTCTCAGGGTTCTCGCCCTTGATATCGAAATAAACGTCGATAACAGGACCGATAATCTGCGAAATGCGTCCGTTAATTTGTGACATAAGCTATAAGTTTAATTTATTTATTATTGTAGTTGTTATCTTATTTAACGACCCTGCAAAAGTAACAACAATTTAAGAAAACTCCAAATAAAAATGAAGTTTAATTCTCCTTTAAACCATTTTTAGTGCCGTTTAAATCATTTTTACTTTTACATTGATTCTCAAAACCTTGAATGTTGAGTGTTTTTTCAGATTTCTTTTCAGAAACCCACACTCAACATTCGGCTTTGACATCATCAAGTTTAGATGCTCAATTCATCAAGCACCTTAATCAATTTACGGTCAAATGGTTTGTCTGAGCGGATAGCTTCTGACAGTGGGACATAAACAACCTCATTGTTACGCACGCCAATCATGACATTTCTCTGTCCCTGTATGATGGCCTCTATAGCACCGCAACCCGTACGGGAAGCAAGGATTCTGTCACGGGCAGAAGGACGACCGCCACGCTGCAAGTGACCTAAGATAGAAACACGCACATCAAACTCTGGGAACTCCTTGCGCACACGGTCTGCATAGTAGAGGGCACCACACTTAGGACTTTCAGAGACGATAACGATACAACTCTTCTTAGATTTACGGATACCACGCTCCATAAACTGAGCCAACTGGTCAACATCTGTACTGTCCTCAGGAATGATAGCAGCCTCAGCACCACTTGCGATAGCACTGTTCTGTGCAAGGAAACCAGCATCACGTCCCATTACCTCAATGAAGAAAATACGCTCATGACTCTGGGCTGTATCACGAATGCGGTCCACACATTCCACGATCGTATTCATGGTAGTATCATAACCGATTGTATTATCTGTTCCATAAAGGTCATTATCGATAGTACCAGGGAGGCCAATGCAGCAAACATCAAATTCGCGGGCGAAATTCATCGCACCAGTCAGCGAGCCATTACCACCGATAACCACAAGGGCATCGATTTCTTCTTTCTGAATGGTCTCGAAAGCCTTCTGACGACCTTCTTCTGTCATAAATTCCTTAGAACGAGCTGTTTTCAGCATAGTACCACCCGTACCAATGATACCACTCACATTCTCTGTGGTAAAAGTCTTGATCTCATCATTGATAAGACCATCATAACCACGATAGATACCCTTTACGTTGAAACCATTGTAAATTGCAGCACGAGTTACCGCACGGATAGCTGCATTCATTCCTGGAGCATCACCTCCAGAGGTCAAAATACCTATAGTTTTAATCTTTGCCATAACTATATACCTTAATTATATTATTATATGTTTATTCTGAATTTGTTTTATCTGAATTTATATTCAGTTTTATTCTGATTACGTGCCTTTCACGCAATGTGAATGCTTTTCATATTTTTATTCTCATTTTCCAGAGTATAAGAATACTCTTTTATCAAAATATAAGAATAAGGATAAATTCTTTAAATCAACAAACACGTAGCTCCCGAAACAAGATTATGTGAGAGCCAGAGGATGGCAAGTCCAATAACGCCACCCAAAAGAGCCTTCCAACCAACATTACGGAAGAACCAAGTAATGCGCATCCGCTCCATTTTCATCAGAGCCAATCCACTTACCGTACCAATACCCAATACATTTCCACCTGCCATGACACAATAAGCAATCACCTGCCAATACAAGCCATTGCAACTATAATCTGTCGTCCCTTCCAACAATTCATTCTGCAAAGGAAGATCAGGCAAAGAGAAGAAATTGATGGCTGTAGCGAAATTATCCAAAACTGTACTGATAACACCTGCCACTACACCATGTGTCCACACACTCGGATTCTGTTCATCCACACCCAGATACTCAGTCAGCGCATTGAAAGCACCAGTTTCCTTCACCACAGCAACCGCCATCATGATTCCCATTACAAAAAGAATCATCTGAATGACTCCATACTGCAACACACGAGGTGTACGACGATCCACCATGGCATCCATATTCATGAGCTTACGGTTGAAAATCTCATTTACCACCCACAAAATAGCGAGAACACAGAGTGCACCCAAGAATGGACTCAGTTTCGTAATATTATGGAATGTAGGAATAAACCATAATCCCCCTATACCCACAAAAAGCATCACGAGGCGCTGCCAGACATTCAGACGGGTATCATCGCCTCTGTAGGGCATCACAATCCACTCCGTTTCTACCCTTTCCGGCAACTGTCTGGAAATCACATAAGTAGGAATCAGCCAGGCTGCCAGACAAGGCAAAAACAACGCCATAGAGAAAGCTGTAGCCGTAACCAAACCTCCATTCCAAAGCACCAGACCTTCTGGATTTCCAATCACAGTCAAAGCTCCACCGCAATTGGCAGCCAGCAATATAGCACTGCCATAAAACATACGCTGACGACGACTCGGTATAATGCCATGCATAATCGTAAGCATCATCACAGTAGTCGTGAGATTATCAAGATTGGCAGATATAATAAAGGTCACTATTGCTAAAGTCCACAGCATTTTCTTGCTTTTACGGGTACGCAAAAGTTGGCTGATAAAATCAAAGCAACCATTATTATTCAAGATCTCAACAATAGTCATAGTAGATAAAAGGAAGAGTACGATTTCAGCCGCTCTTCCCACGTATGGCAGAAAGATAAAGCGTGAAATGAAATTCTTGACAGCAACACTATTGTCAGGAATAATATTCCATTCATCGGCATGCAGATAGTTAGAAAATTCATACGCATGCTGACTGGTCACGAAGTCCATACCAAAGCAAATATAGAGTACCCATCCTACCGTTCCCGCGAAAATCGCAACGGCAGCACGGTTAACTTTGGTAACATTCTCCGTCGCAATGAGGAGACAACCAATCAAAAATATGCCTACAATGACTAATGTCATAACTATTATCTTTACATTTCGAACGCAAAGATAACAATTATTCTCAATATAACGACAAATCGAATGGATTTTTTTACCGGTTTTAACGGAAAAGTAATAATTTACGAGTATTTTGTTATACTTTTGCCACATATGGTTAGCAATATCGCCCTTTTACCGCTTCAACCATGCCATTATTTTTTCAATAAGATGCGTCTTGGTTTTGATAATGTACAAACTGAAACAAACATTCATCGCAGAAAAGACA
>CAMBBY010000129.1 GCA_945863825.1 uncultured Prevotella sp.
ACCTGCTTGCTTTTATTGTGCTATGCTATCCACACGCTTTTGCAAGTGACCCATATTCCTTCTCGGATTTCAGTTATGGAATTGAAACTATTTGGTGAATACACATACCCCGTCTGGAAGTTAAAGCACCACTAAAGATCTATCCAATAGTTGATGCGATGAGTAACATTGGTCTTGAGCCACGGATTACCACCTACCCAAGACAGAGAATCGGTAAAATAACCATATTCACTAGATAGATTCTGGTCTGGATAACTGGTGGAACAATCATAGTTTAAGCGCATCCAATTACGTCTGGTCAGCTGATAATAGGCCATGAAACTTCCACCAACTGGCACCTGAGTTTTCTTGGCATGATTGTTATTCAAGCCCACATGCTCTGCCCAACCGGAAAACATCAATTGCGCATTATTATCAAAATGCCAATTGAGACTT
The DNA here is from genome assembly GCA_945863825.1 of uncultured Prevotella sp. Lineage (GTDB taxonomy): Bacteria > Bacteroidota > Bacteroidia > Bacteroidales > Bacteroidaceae > Prevotella. The sequence goes on from CAMBBY010000129.1 coordinate 436, forward strand.
GCCCACAGGCGATTTCGCAAATAGCTGTTGGTGTTCAGCTTTTCGCCGGTATCATTATCTTCCCTCTTGTAACTTTTCCATGTATTCTCATAGCCAGCATTCAATGTAAGATGACCATTGGCAAAATTGGTCCATCCACTTATACGGAAGCGAGTAAAGTTCATCTGGTCCTGGAAATGATTATTCAGCACAAATCCCGTACTCTCCGACTGATCTGTAAGACTGCGGGTTGGAGAAAACCTGTAATTGAAATCGGCAGTCCATCTTACTCTTCCCACATTGTCACGGTAGAACACAGCCATCGAATGTTCACTATCTCTCACATGGGTGCGTATATCGCGAGTCTATCTTGTCTCGGTATGAGTATTTTCATCTGCCCGCAATATAGTATAATGATTATAGGTATCATGATCACGCCCTGCACCGTATTGATATACAAACGAAAGAGACTGATTTTTCTGTATGGCATAATCCAGGCTAAGCAATCCCGAACGGTATCTTTCAAATGTGATGATATTCCTGATACCATCAGGATTGTTCACTAGCGTTTCCTTGATTCCATTCTGCAGGTAATTCTTTGACCAGTTCGTGTCATACGCACCTTGTCCAAAAGAACCATAGGCAAAAGCATAAATATTCCACTTGTTTTTGGTATATGAAAAATTTGCCGTCGTATTCTCAAAGATGCATTTCTTGTCATTCTCGCCGTTCAGATTGAAGCCTTCATTATTAAAGAGCATGCCTTCATAACCTTCATAATTCTTCTTGGTATGCAGGTTTATCAATACATCATAGCCTTGGTATTAACCTTGCGGTTTATCAATCACCTCTACCTTATCAAAGCGGATATGCTGAATATTCCGCAGATAATTCATATCTTTTTCTACGCTATCTACCAATACTATGATATTGGAGGAATTGTGATAAGTTAAAGAACGGTCCACAAAGTTATAAGTAAAATTAGGCAGCTTTCCCAACATTTGGATAGTACTAACTGTACCACGACGCAAATCCTTGGTTATTGCTACTTTCATCTTGTCACCACTTTGCAGAATAGAGTTTCCTTTTATGGTGACTTCTTTCAACATGTCAGTTTTCCATATTCCTGTATGCAGGGAATCATCTGGTAATGATTCTCGCATCACAAGATTAGTAGCTATTCCCTGAATAGCTACCATCTGCACCATAAAGAGTAAAATTAAAATCTTTCTCATAACTTATTCACATTTTATTCCAACGTCAGCCACCCATCTTCCGTCCAGTTGATTTTCTTCTGAACCAGGATGCTGGCACCATTCTTGCCTACACTGTAACCATGACAGAAGAAGTAATCGCCATCGGGAAAGGAGTAGGCAGAACAATGGCCCATCGCCTCATATTCTTTCTTATCGCCTTCCAGAATCAGCGTGCTACCGCCATTGCGCATGTCCTTGCCAGCCTTATCCAGATAAGGACCAGCCACCTTCTTGCTTCTGCCCACGGCAACACGATAGTTGCTCTTGATGCCACGGCAGCAGTAATCCCAGCTCACGAAGAGATAGTAATAACCACCATGCTTCATGATGAAAGGAGCCTCGATGGCATTGGTGCCGGCAAACTTGGAGGTAGGATTCGGCTCTGCAGAAGTATCGCCCACGGCATGACGACGGGCGATGGTCTGAGGCTTGGCACCCTTCTTGGCATGCATCGTCTTCTTATCCAGCTTGATCATCTGGATGCCATCCCAGAAAGAGCCCCAGGTAAGCCAAGGGTTTCCCTTCTCATCAACAATGAAATTCGGATCGATGGCATTCCAATTGTCTCTATCGGCCTTGGAGGCGACGAGGCAGCCCTCATTCTTCCATCCATCCTTATCAGATAAGGAAGTATTGCTCAGCAAGCCGATGGCAGATGTGTTCTTACCAAAGGTGGAACAGGAATAAGCCAAATACCACTTGTTCTTGAAACGGATAACATCCGGAGCCCAGATATGCGTGGTAAAACCTGGCACACTATCATGCGTCCATGCCGGAATCTCGCTGTTCTTGAGCACACCCTGAGGAACGATGGTCCAATGCTTGCGGTCGGTAGAGGTCATCTGCATGATGCCATGACCTGTGCAGTAGAGATAGTACTTGCCATTCTCATACGCCATTACAGGGTCGTGAACAAAAGGAGTATCTACCACTATCGGTTCCTGCGGAGCATTCTGTGCCATCATCTGGCAACTGCCTTTTACAACAGGAGCAGCAATGATCATTGCTGCTCCCAATAGTATTTTAGAAATCTTCATATAATTACACCTTATTAAATATATAAGAGAATTACTTGTTCACAAATTTCTTTCCGTTCACAATCACTACACCCTTGTAGCTCTTGTCTACCTGCTGACCGGAGAGGTTGAACCACTTGCCATCATTCTTCTTCTGGATGATGATAGGGTTCGAGATGCCTGTAGAAAGGCTTGAGCCGTCGATGTAAGACTTCTCGTTCACGAAGAAGAGAGTTACGTCTCCCTTAATTGTGTTAGAAGTCATACTAAAGGTATAATTATAAGTTTTCTTATCCTTTGTTATCGTAGCATTCACCTTGATGGTACCGCTTGCAACATACTCAACAACCATATCGACCAAAGAACCATTCATATCTTGCTTGAAATTAGTCCAATCGAAATTATTGTCCAAGGTAAACTGCACATTGGCTGTATTTTCATTGGTGTTACCACCCAATTTTGTAAACCATGCATAATTGTCGTTACGAAGCACGAAATACTCTGCATAATTAGAAGCTCCACGTGATGCCGATGCAGCAACCAATGCCCAATTGTCCCAATTATTAACCTCATCACTATAATTATAGAACTTGAACTCAGCCTTCTTGCCTGACTTCAAGACATAATCAGAAGAGAAGTTGCTCCACCAGCCTGAAGTTGTATTCTTCTGTGCAGACACAGGATAATATACCGGAGTCGTTTCCTCAGCCTCAGCATCGATATTCAGGGTATAATCCTTTACATACTCATACTCATCCTTGCTGATAGTCATGGTCATGGTTACCTTGCCCTTGCCCTTCACCTTGCCGTCATCGGTCAGGATAGAGGTATCGCTTGACTTCCATGAAATCTTCGCACCCATCTTGCCCTGAGCTGGCAGAGAAGGAGCCGCATTCAGAGTGGCACCGTCAGAGAATGGCAATGTCATCTTGCTGAGGGTGTACTTAATGGCTGCCTTGGCATCTGCCTTTACAGCCCAAACCTCCTGCTGATAGGTGAAGTTGTTCTGTCCCATGGTCAGACTACCGCTTGATGAAGAGAGAGCAGAGATGGCGATGGCTGGGATATTGGTATAGTCTACAGTCTGCTTCACCAACACACCACGATAGACTACATTATTGATAGTCAAGTGGATGTAATCAGTACCAGCCGTACGCTTCCAGGTTCCCTTCTCAGCACCAGTGATGGTTCCATCGGCATTGAGGGTGATGTTGACTGGAGTTTCGAAAGCCTTTGCCTTGGTATTCTGACCATACTGATGACGCATGAACTGATAGTCGCCTGCAATTTCTGCATCTGCGATAGATGCCTTGGATGCAATCGCCCCATCGGTGATAGTCTCACCATCAAACTCGAATGGAGCTGCCATCAACCAGCCCTCATCGTTGAGGAAGAGCTGATGAACACGCACCTGATGACCTTCGCCACCATTGCTGAAACGGGTGTGATAAACCACGAAAGAACGATTCTGCTTGTCAACGAACGCAGAGTTGTGACCCTGTGCAATCTCAGCACCGCTCATTGCATCCCACTGGTAACCGCCAAAGAGCAATACGCCACGGTTGTCGGCAGTGGTAGAACTATAGTTCATCTTATAACTCTTGAAGAGTGCCGATGTGCCATAGCAATCTACGAAAGGACCATCTGGATTCTCTGAACGGAAGATGCGCATCTGGTAACCGCCATCGCTGGTCAAGCCACCATAGCTCATGAAGAGGAAGTAGTACTTGCCAATCTTCTGAATATAGCTTGCCTCACCAGATACGTAATATCCACCAGCAATCTTCTTGCCGAAGTAAGGATCGCTGGTACAGTTGGCACTGGCAGCACCCGGAGTGGTGACCTTGCCATTCACCTCGTAAGGGAAGGTATAGGTATAGTCGCGGAGACCATTGGTCTTATCCAACTTAATCATAAAGATACCACCCGACCAGGAGCCGTAGCTCATCCAGAGATTGTCGTTGTCGTCATAAAAGACACATGGGTCGATGCAGTTTGGCCAATAGGTTCCCCATTTATCGCCCACCTTATAACGGGAAGGAAGAGCGGTTTCGCCTGTGGCAATGGCAAAGTCGGTATGTTTCCAGTCATCCGCTGCTGCATATGAGTTGTGAGCGTATGTGCCCTGGAAACCGGAGAAAACTACTGGTCCCTGATAAACCCAAGGTCCTTCGATGTTATCTGAAACAAAGCATACGATGGAAGAGCACCAATTGGCGCCATTGAGACTCATATACATACACCATTTCTTCATGGTTTTGTTGTATACGATGTCTGGTGCCCACTGCATACCCTGCACGTTATTGCCCTTAAACTGCCAGCCATGGGCATTGAAGTTGCCGAACTTCACTGTTTCGCCCTTGCAGTTCTTCACCTCTGTAATGAGATGAGAAGCATAAGCATTGGCATAGTTTACCAAGGTGCCCTGCTTGTTGGCAAAGAGGCTGTTTACATTGCTTGTTGCCTCCTCGCCCGCCTTGAATGATGACCATTCCTGGTAGTTGCTAGCCGCAGTGGTCTTGCCTCTTCCCAGGTGAGAGCCATATATATAATAGGTGGGCGCGCTAGGGTTGGTGATGTCATCCACCACGATGGATGGGTCGTGACAAACCACACGCTTACTATATGATCTCGACGTATAAGCATTCGTCAGGTCGTTATCGCTGACCTGAGTCTGTCTCTTATACACATCTGACGCTGCCGACGATACTCCTTGTGTAGA
>CAMBBY010000130.1 GCA_945863825.1 uncultured Prevotella sp.
TATCTGTATTTCCCAACACATCCAATTTTCCACGCATCTGAAGGCCAGTCAAAGGACCTTTCATCATTGCAAAGAAATTGACATAAGCCTTACCAAATGCCTCAGAGCGCAAATTCTCCTTAGCATCTATCAAAAGGAAGTTCTGAGCTCTCATACGTAAGTCGAGCATCATTCTGTCCACATTAGAGAAATCCAGATTTCCTTGCAGATTTAGCGGACTCTCATTGTTTGCATACATCATGAAGTTTTCGAAGAGTAACTTGCTATCTACGATACGCACAGGATCATCGTCAAAACGCATAGAAATTCCATACGGTTCACTTATCAGATATGCAGAATCCAGATAAACCTCACCTTCTACATGCGGTTTATTCAGAGCACCCTTTACAGCAAGTTCACCTTCCCCATATCCTTTCAAACCAAGCAACTGGTCTGGAACAAATCCATTGATAAAGTGAAGCGGAATCTTATCAAGCCCTACAGTAGCATCAAGATATCCGGCTCCTTCAGACTGATAGGTACCCTTAACTGTTGCCACATCCTCACCCTCATAAGTCAGAATGCCATCTACATAATGAGAACCATCGCTCTTAGGCATATAGACAAATTCAGACCCAACATCGCCCATCGGACATTTCTCATAGACAAGGTTATCAATCTTCAGATTAGAAGAAACAGAAAGTTCTTCCTTTGTCTGAATAACGTGGAAGTCACCATCCATGATGCCAGAAATATCAGGCATATAAGGAATGACGCTCAGAACCTTATCCAGATTGAATTTACTCAAACTGACTGTAATATCCTGCAATGCTTCCTCATTTTCATCATTAGAATAGACACGCACGCCCATACCACCAGAAGCTGTCAACAACAGATTAGCCGATACTCGCTGATCATCAGAGAGCATCAAGTAATTATCAGCATTAGCCTTAAACTTCTTATAGCCAAGAATCGGATGCGTATCCGTAAGTGAAACTTTGATTCCATTATCCTGCATCAAAGCCGCTAATCCTACATCAAGACCTAATTTATTGTTGGCATCATAGAGCTTTGCCTTAATATTAGAACCTTTTTCCTGCAATTCACCATCCACCAAGGCACGGAAAACATATTGTGGATTTTTCTTATTATTTTCAATTCTTGCAGAATAGCGGATGGTGTCACCCTTAGTATGCACAAGAGCACGTATCGTATCCAACTGAACACCTTGGACCACCATAGAATCAACATTTAAAAATCCATTTAATCCCATAACAGGAGAGGCATTCAGATCCATCTCTATAGTTTTAAACTGATATCCACAATATTCGATGTAACGGGAAATAAAATTATTTTTTCCTGAAGAAAGATAAATATGCCCCAAAGGAAAATTCTGGCGAAGACGAATCTGGTCTATCTTGCGATTCTTCATCTGACTGAATATTTCTCGTTGCAATCCATCTATATGTCCAAGCAGTTTTTTATACCCTCCATGAGCATCCATATTAAGATGAAAATCACCACAATCTACAATAGCATGAGTTGTATCCCTACGCGTGAACACATCCAAGAGAACATCTACAGGTCGATGAACTTTATTTGCTGTACGCAAAGTAATATCACCCACAGAAGCTTGAAGATTATAAAAATCTTTCAAATCAGTATTGACATCCACGTAGCCACACAAAGCTGCCTTCATCGGTTTTTCTACCAATTGCAACAGATAAAGGTCTGCCTGTCGGACATCAGCTTTTATTGTAGCCTGCACCTTCTTCGTATTAGTCAGTGCATCCAAACTTACCAACCCTGTAAGAAATTGATTTTTACTATCCACATCAGCATGCACCTTTCCGTGCGCAACATGAGCAATCGCCAGTACATTATTTATCTTATATTTCCCATAATGAACTGAAGATGCTTGAGCCTTAGCCGCCAAACGGGTGGAAGGTGACAAGAAATCAGTACCCACTCCTTTGGCTTTTATATTACCACTAAAAGAATACAAATCCTGTTTTGGAAGGAAATGCTTCGCCTGAACATTCTTAGCCTGAATTTTGGCATCATAAGACAGACGTCCCAAATCTATCCCACCAGTAGAGCTAGTTTTTGCGATAACAGAAGCATCTACATCCAAACTACCTCTGCCCTCAGTCAAAGCCAACTTGGTAGCATACCGTTGGCCATCAACATTTATATTTCCCTTAATTCCAATGCCATTAGGGACACGTATTTCTTTCATCAATGAAGGCTCCAACATGGCTGTAATGAAACTTAAGTTGTAGGTATGAGCATTTAAGTTGACATTAGCCTTCAACTTATTCATATCCGTCAAACTGCCCAATGTTCCATGGGCGGAGATTTCAAAGGCAGAAGGCAAGACTGCCTTCAACCCATCAAAGGCCAATTGCTGCAAGTTTCCTTTTACCGATCCTTTCAACTTAAGAGGGTAATAAGGCCACAGCTTTTTCATTTTTTCAGGCATTGCATCGCCTGCAAAAAGCATCAAATCAGATTTTCCCAGACTTCCATCAATCAATGCAGTGAGATGTCCAGGATTACTCTCTGCAAAAGCATCCATATCCATATCCACAGTAGCCTTCAACTGTGACACAGGAGTCTTCAGATAAAAATCCGGCAATGCTAATTTGGTAGAATCCATCACGAATCTACCGTTCATTTGCGATATAGACAAGCCGCTCTGTACCTTAAATTGCGCCTCACGAATTTTGACATCTATTTTGGAATCGCAATAATAAAAAGAATCCGCCTTCAAATTCATCCCAGATAAAGCCAGATGATTGAAGTCTATACCAGAAACAGGCTTTTCAAAATTATTGTCATAAGAGACCCATCCGTTTTCCCAATCCAACTTCTTAACCTGATATAATCCTTTGAAAAGATCAAGATACGTTTCTTGAGCCAACGCATTTCCAAAATAAGCACTTACCTGAAGAGTATCCCCAGGCATATGCAACGTAAGATTAGTGTTTTTAAAATTCAGCTTTTGTAGATTGATTTTCCAAAAGTTTTCACTTGGGGCAGTATCTGCAGGTACCGTATCGCTTAGTTCAACAGCCAATTTAGCATCAGCGAGCAATGCATTCTCTACTAAAACATGCTCATTGGCTAAATCAATACCATGTGCCTGAACACAGAGTTTTCCGACATTACCTTTGATACGTGCCTCGTGAATAAAATTGGCAGTATTCACTTTCATTCCATCGAAATCCAACTGATCAACCATCACTTGACTATGGAAAATAGGCATCAGTTGAACATCAACTATCATTTTTCTAATGTCAGCAATAGTATCCTTTTTTCCACGCAATGAAAGATTAGTGCTATTTTTAAGAGAGTCTATAGGTTGCAAAACCTGCACACCTTCCACGCCAAGCCGTAAAGGAAATACCAGCTTTACGTGATTCACAGTAACATCCATGCCCGTAGATTCAGAAGCATACGCTGCCACATGCCTTACTGCCCAATTCTGAACGGGTGGCAAATAAAGCATAACAGCAAGTATCATGATGAGGAGTATTGGAGAAAAGAGAATGAGAACACTCCATTTGATATACTTCTTCATAGGCATAAAGGTTTAGATGACAAAGACACTTCTAAATTGGTGCTATCGCTCGCCATAGATTATCATCCGGCAACGGAGCTTCAATTGAAATCAACTCCTTAGAAACAGGATGTAGGAATTCAACATGATGAGATAAAAGACAGATACTACCATCAGGATTGCTACGTGGGGAACCATATTTCAAATCTCCCTTGATAGGACACCCCATTTTAGCAAGTTGACATCTTATCTGATGATGACGACCTGTCATAAGGTTCACTTCCAATAATGTATAATTATCTGTACGGCCAATTACTTTGTATTTTAGAATTGCTTTCTTGGAATTTTTCACCTCATGATCATAAGCATAACTTTTATTCTGCTTTTCATTTCTCACTATCCAATGCGTCAAAGTCGCCTCTGGCTCCTTCGGCGTATTCTTAGTTATTGCCCAATAAGTCTTATGCACATCTCCATCACGGAACATATTGTTCAAACGCGAAAGAGCTTTAGACGTTTTGGCAAAAACTACAAGCCCAGCAACAGGGCGATCAAGGCGATGTACCACCCCCAGGAAGACATTTCCCGGTTTGTGGTACTTATCCTTAATATATTTTTTTACAGTCTCCGAGAGAGGCTCATCACCGGTTTTATCACCTTGAACGATTTCACCGCTTCTCTTGGAGACTATTATAATATGGTTGTCTTCGTAAACTACCTGCATTATTTTTTAATAAAGGATAGATTACATATTCATACCACCATCGATCTGGATAACCTGACCACTTACGTAGCTAGACATATCAGAAGCGAGGAAAAGGCAAACGTTAGCGATATCCTCAGTCTGACCACCGCGACGCAAAGGAATCTTGTTCATCCAATCCTTACGGATATCCTCTGGCAACTGTGCAGTCATAGCAGTCTCAATGAAACCAGGAGCAACGGCATTAGCACGTACGCCCTTAGGACCCAACTCCTGAGCAATAGACTTAGCAAGCGCAATCATACCAGCTTTAGAAGCAGCATAGTTACACTGACCAGCATTACCATGTACACCTACAACAGAAGCCATATTAATGATAGAACCACCACGCTGGCGAAGCATAATAGGAGAACAAGCATGAATGAAATTGAAAGCAGACTTCAAGTTAACATTCAAAACTGCATCCCACTGAGCCTCACTCATACGAAGCATCAAACCATCCTTTGTAATACCTGCGTTATTTACGAGGACATCAATAGAACCAAAGTCTTCATGAATCTGCTTAACGGTCTTCTGTGTCTCCTCAAAATCAGCAGCATTACCTGCATAAGCACGGCAAGTTACTCCAAGAGCTTCAATTTCTTTACGGGTAGCCTCCAAACCAGCTGCCATTTCGTCATTGAGTACAAGATCTGTAAAGGCGATATTAGCACCCTCAGAAGCAAATTTCATAGCGACAGCTTTACCAATGCCGCGTGCAGCACCTGTTACAAGGGCTGTCTTACCTGTTAATAATCCCATTTTGTAAATATTTTAATTGAATTAGTACTTCTTTATCTATTCAGATAATATCAGATAATAAAAAATTCTCGAAATAATTAAAGTTTCAGACCGGATTTTCCTAAAGCACCATATACAACTTTGGCAACCAAAGGCCTACTAGACTCAACATTCAATCCATGTCCCAATCTGCCATAAATAAATGGAACTTCCAATCCTTTGATACAATAATGCGTAATATCCGCCACTAAGTCAACATTATCAATGTCGAATTCTCCTTCTTCCTTACCTTCGGCATAAACGCGTCTGAGAAGTTCAATTTCATCTTCATCAAAGTTTTTTCTTGCCTTTTCCACCATCCATATAT
>CAMBBY010000131.1 GCA_945863825.1 uncultured Prevotella sp.
CCATCACGTGTTCCCCGAGGGACCGCTTGATGGGCATGGTAGGAACGCGGTTTCAATATTCAAGGAGAGAGTATGTAATCAAGAATATAAAGGGGAAATATAGCAAAGTGGAATAATTTCTTTCACATTCTTTGCCGATTGTCGATTTTTTATTGTACCTTTGCAGTCAATGTGCAAACACCTATATATATAATCATGTAGAATAAGATATATGGAAGAACAAAATCATATAGACAAAGCGCTTGCTTTCATGGAGAGTCTGGAAAAGTTAGGCAACCAACTCAAAGCTGCGGAAGAACACCAGAAACATCTCTTAGCTCGCATGCTTGAACTTAAGAAGGAAAATCTGTTGGATTCTGAGGAATATGGACAACTCGCGCAACAAAGCAAGAGCTTGCAAGACATCATTGACAAATGGCGCCCTATTTATCTGGAGCGCATGGAAATGGTAAAAGGAATTCAGAAAAGAAAAAGAACCAAGAAATAAACCATTTGGTTCTTTGTCCTTTTGGACTTTTCATATACTGGGGTAATCTTCGAAATTATCAATAAAGAAACCACAGTAAAAATCAAAGCTCCAAAATTGTTAGCCCCAAAAAATAAATGGTAAAAAGTGACAATAATAAATTAAAAATAAATAAAATGGAAGAAACAAAAAACAAATTTATCGTTTTGTCATACTCACTCTATGACACAACAAAAGGTGACGATGGTAACGAAGAGTTGCTTGAGAAGACTGCTGATGAGCGTCCTTTCATCTTCGTAAGCGGTATGGGTGCTACTCTCCCTTCATTCGAGGAGCAGGTCGTCAACCTCGAGAAAGGTGCTGAGTTTGACTTCGAATTGACTCCAGACCAGGCATATGGTGAGCATTTCGACGAGCGTGTCATCGAACTCGACAAGCAAATCTTCACTATCAACGGTCAGTTTGATGCTCAGCATGTACAGGTTGGTGCAGTAATTCCTCTCCAGAACGAGGATGGCAACCGTTTCTTGGGTCTTGTGTTAGCTATCTCTGAGGACAAGGTTAAGATCGACCTCAACCACCCATTGTCAGGCAAGAAGCTCAACTTCTGTGGTGAGGTTTTGGAAAACCGCGAGGCGACTGCAGAAGAAGTTGCACACATGGCTAAGCTCTTGAGCGGTGAAGGTCAGCAGGGTTGCGGCGGTAGCTGCGAGAACTGCGGTGGCGACTGCAAGGATGGAAATTGCGAAGGTGGCAACTGCGAGGGCGGTTGTGACTGCAACAAATAATCATACAATATGAAAATGGGGCTTTTATGCCCCATTTTTTTCATGACAATAAACCCATAATTTTATGAGAAATACTTTTGGCAATCTCTTCACGCTTACCACTTTTGGCGAAAGCCATGGTATAGCTGTAGGCGGTGTAATTGACGGCTTCCCTGCTGACATCGAAATTGATATGGATTTCATTCAGAGTGAACTGAATCGTCGCCGACCAGGACAAAGTCATATTACAACTTCCAGAAACGAAGCTGATAAAGTGGAGTTTCTCAGTGGCGTTTTCGAGGGTAAATCTACAGGAACACCTATCGGATTCGAGGTAAGGAACACCAACCAGCATTCACAGGACTACGAGAACATGCGCTGTCTGTTCCGTCCTTCTCATGCAGACTATACCTATCATGAGAAGTATGGCATCCGCGACCATCGTGGCGGAGGTCGTTCTTCTGCCCGTATCACCATCGCCAGATGTGTAGGAGGTGCTCTTGCTAAATTGGCACTGCGTCAACTCGGCATCAGCGTCACCGCATACACATCTCAGGTTGGCAATATCGCCCTCGCCAGAGACTACCGGAAGTATGATCTTACAACTATCGAAGACAATATCGTACGTTGCCCTGATCAGGAAAAAGCTAAACAGATGGAAGATCTCATCGCCAAGGTAAAATCAGAAGGTGATACCATTGGAGGAGTTATTGCATGTGTTATCAAGGGTTGTCCTGTTGGTCTGGGTGAACCGGAATTCGATAAATTGCATGCGCAGTTGGGTGCAGCCATGTTGGGTATCAATGCCGTCAAGGGATTTGAATATGGAGAAGGATTTGAAGGGGTCACCACTCGTGGCAGCGAACAGAACGATGTATTTATTCCTGCCAAGGAAGGTACTACTCATCAAGCCGTTACTCCTACAGACGGACAGAATGTTACTACGACAACCAACCACAGCGGAGGCATCCAAGGTGGTATCAGCAATGGTCAGGACATCTATTTCCGCATAGCATTCAAACCCGTAGCTACGATCTTGACAGAACAGCATACAGTAGATCTGGAAGGCAATCCTACCCTACTAAAAGCCCGTGGTCGTCATGATCCATGTGTCCTGCCTCGTGCAGTACCTGTTGTCGAAGCAATGGCAGCTATGGTCATCCTCGACAATTATCTTTTGAATAAAACAATAAAACTTTAAAAAGGTAAAAAAGTAAAAAGGTAAAAAAGTAAATAGCAACATGCCATTTTCACTTTTTTACCTTTTTACTTTTTTACCTTTTTACCTTTAACTTACACGATTCAACTTCTTGATAATAGAGAAGATGAAGAGAGCAGCAAGCAGACAGATAACCATCAAGGTACCCCATACTACTGGCAGTGGCATATCCCACATATGTCCAGGAATAGAAACCAACTTATTACCAAGAGCGGTAGCAACAAACCAGCCACCCATAATCATACCCTTGTACTTAGGAGGTGCTACCTTAGATACAAAAGAAATACCAATAGGCGAAAGAAGCAACTCAGCAAAAGTCAAGATGAGATAGGTGCTGACAAGCAAATTTGGAGACACATCAGCCACATGATTAGGGTGATCAGTTGCAGGAAGTCCGATACTTGAGACTGTCATCAAGAGATAAGCGACAGCAGCTACAAGCATACCCAATCCAATCTTAACTGGAGCCTTAGGTTCCTTGCCAATACGACCCAACCATCCAAAGAGAGCAATGCTCACTGGGGTTAAAGCCACTACGAAGCAAGGATTGAACTGCTGGAAGATAGGAGCATCGATAGCTACTGTATCATTACCATGCTGCATATAAGTATAAACCAAGATGGCTGCAGGAATCACGATGAGCGCAAGATTAGTCAATTTACTCTTACCTGTTGCATCCTTAGGAGCAGTCAGCAAACCGCAGATACCAAATACCATGAAGATGCACCATACAAGGTTCAATACATTGAATTCCATACCTGTAATACCAGTAGCCTCACGAGCAGTAAACTCATCGGCAAACCAAGTCAAGGTCAAACCATTCTGATGGAAAGCCATCCAGAAGAAGATAACCACAGCGAATACCAAACTGAGGCAAATGATGCGCTCCTTGGTCTCAGCAGGGCTCATCTCCTCAACTTCCTCCGTCTTCTCGCCACCCTTTTTCTTGTCAGAAGTCAACACTTGCTGATAAGTCTTCTTACCCAAGAAGTAAATCAAGATGGAAACGATGACAGACACACAAGCCACCGCAAAAGCGAAATGATAAGAGTCTGCCTTGGAGTAACCGAGATCATTCTGCGCCCAAGCCATGATGGTGGTTGCTGCCGTAGGAGCAAACAAGGCACCAATGTTGATAGCCATATAGAAGAGCGAAAAGCCAGAGTCGCGATGCTGAGAATACTTAGGATCATTGTAGAGGTCGCCGACCATCACCTGGAGGTTACCTTTAAAGAAACCAGTACCCAAACTTACAAGCAACAGCGCTGCTCCCATCGCAGCCACAGCCACAGATCCTCCACCCAATGGTATAGCAAGGAAGAAATAGCCTAAGAACATAATGAGGATACCGATGATAACCATCTTGTTATACCCCCACTTATCAGCCGCCATACCGCCAAAAAGAGGCAAGAAATACACTGCGGTGAGGAACCATGTATAAATCTCCGATGCCGTTCCAGCATCAAAGCCGAAGTTCTCACCCAAAAACAGAGCGAAGACAGCAAGCATCGTATAATAGCCGAAACGCTCACCCGTATTCGCCAAAGCTAAGGTCCAAAGACCTTTAGGTTGATTCTCAAACATAATAATTTATTTATTTTTTTACTTGTTTTTCAGTTTGCAAAGATACGGAAAATCTTTGAATATACAAACAATATGCACTATTTTCATCAATTTTACCTCACTTTTGTTGTAAAATCATGTAACAATTTAGGCACATTTCCAATTCTTTTACTTATAATCAATGAGATAAAAAATAAAAATATCCCAAAAGATACACAATAAAATCAAACTTTTTCGGTTTATATGACAAAGAAGTTGCGGTTTTTTTTGTAATTTTGCACCCCGAAACAGGTAATATCGGTTTCAGCGATAATAAAACAGATAATTTAATAGACAATTAAATACAGGTAAAAAGATAAATATTTATGAGACAACTTAAGATTAGCAAGAGTATAACCAACCGTTCCAGTGAAGCACTTGACAAGTACTTGGTGGAGATTGGTCGTGAACCCATGGTCTCTATTGATGAGGAGATCGAACTCGCACAGAAGATTCGCAAAGGCGGTCGCGAGGGTGAGCGTGCTAAAGATAAATTGGTGAAAGCCAACCTCCGCTTCGTGGTTTCTGTAGCAAAACAATACCAGCATCAGGGCCTTTCGCTCACCGACTTGATTGATGAGGGAAATATCGGACTTGTAAAGGCTGCTGAGAAATTTGATGAGACTCGCGGTTTTAAGTTTATCTCATACGCAGTTTGGTGGATTCGCCAGAGCATCCTTCAGGCCATAGCAGAGCAGAGCCGTATTGTTCGTCTGCCACTCAATCAGGTAGGTGCTTTGAGTAAAATCCAGGCTGAGATTAGTAAGTTTGAGCAAGAGCATCAGCGCAAGCCATCCGTTTCAGAATTGAGTAAGATAACCAACATGGAGGAAACTAAGATTGACCAGACCATCAAGGCTGACAATCACCACATGAGTATCGATGCTCCATTCGGTGGCGAGGATGATGACAATGCGATGGTTGACGTGATGGCATCAGGTGATGACACACGTACAGACAAGCAGGTGGATTTCGAATCAATGAGCAGTGAGTTGAAGCGCGTACTTGACGCTGTTCTCAAACCTCGTGAGCGTGATATTCTCTGCTATTGCTATGGCATCGGATGCCATGAGAAAGGCTTGGAAGAAATCGGAAGCGAGTTCAATCTCACCCGTGAACGTGTACGTCAGATTCGCGAAAAAAGTATTCTGAAGCTTCGCGACAGTGGAAAGATAAAAATTCTCATGAAATACTTAGGATAAAAAAAGCTTGGCAAAATTTATTTGCCAAGCTTTTTTATTATCTATTACCTAAGAAAGTTTTCCTTTTACGTCATCAAGTTTTTCCTTAATGCTGGATGAAATTTCCATCCTTATCTATCAGTCCAGACATACCA
>CAMBBY010000132.1 GCA_945863825.1 uncultured Prevotella sp.
CTTTAATAGGTTATATTGTGGGATTAGTTTTGCTTCTTAGAATTTTATTTCCAGACAGAAGGATAAAATATCGGTAGGGGTTTATTTATTACTTTTTGTTATACAAACTGTTTCCTATTAATCATAATGTTGCTTACAGCTTAATAGTAGAATGTTGTAGGAGAGGGATTAGTTCCTGAGTTACTCTCAGTTTTATTTATCGAAATCTTTTGTATTTCTTCCTTCATATTTCTGTTTTTCTTTAATCTATAATTTGTTGTTTTCTTATTGAATTTTCTTACTTATTTTCTTTGATGTTTCTCTGAAATTGTGTATTTTTGCATTGATTTTATGAACAGTCAACATTAATTTGAAGAATATGATGAATATTGTAATTTTAGATGGTTATGCTTCAAATCCCGGCGACTTGAATTGGGATCTTTTGGAGCAATTGGGAAACGTTACTGTTTATCCCCGTACCACAGATGAAGAAAAAATTGAGCGTGCTAAAGATGCTGATATTATATTAATTAATAAGGTGCAGATTGATTCTGAAACTTTAGATCAACTTCCAAAACTGAAATATATAGGTATTCAGGCCACTGGCTATAATGTGGTTGATATTGAGGCTGCCAAACGTCATGGTGTAGTCGTAACCAATATTCCTGCATATAGTACTGATAGTGTTGCACAGATGACATTCGCGCTTATTTTGGCAATAACAAACAGAGTTGAACATTACACGCTCGAAAATCGCAATGAGCGCTGGGCTTACAATAAGGATTTCTGTTATTGGGATACACCGCTTATGGAATTGTCCGGTAAATGCCTGGGAATTATGGGACTTGGCAATATCGGTATGAAAGTTGCTACTATAGCTCGTGATTTCGGAATGGACGTTTATGCCTGCACCAGTAAGAATGCCTGTGATTTGCCTGATTGGATAACCAAAGTAAGCAAGGATGGACTTTTAGCTGTATCTGATATCTTGTCACTGCATTGTCCGTTGACTGATGATACTTACCATTTCGTCAATACAGACAGTCTGAAAAAGATGAAACCTTCCTGTATTCTGATTAATACGGGACGCGGTCCGCTGGTTGATGAAGAAGCTGTGGCTTCTGCTTTGCATCATGGTAAGCTTGGAGCCTATGGCGCAGATGTGATGACACAGGAACCGCCAGCTCAAGACAATCCACTTTTCAAAGAGCCGAATGCCTTTATTACTCCTCATATCGCTTGGGCCACTTTAGAAGCAAGAACTCGATTGAATAAGCAAGTTGCTGCAAATGTTAAAGCCTTTATTGAGGGGCATCCTATCAATGTGGTGAACCCATAATTTGTAAGGTTTACCTATTATAATATGGATAAGAAATCATCCTGATTTATAAATTATGATAAATAGACGAAATCGTTATTGTCTAAATAAAACAGTAATCATGACTAAAATGCCAGAATCTTTTGGATATTTCAAAATTCAATCTGGACAACTGTGATGATGAGATAGTTTTAGGTTAATTTGAAAAAAGACTTCAATGAAGACAAAATAATGCCTCCTTTGAAGTCTTTTATTTATTCTTTCATCCTACGATTATATGATGATTTTATAATCGTAGGATTTATAGATTTTAATTAGTTCTGGCTATCAGCCTCAGCCTGCTTGGTCTTAGGATCATTAGGACCATAGAGACCATAATAAGCCTGGTAGCGGTTGTAACCCCAGTTGTACTGCTTCTTCTCTGGATCGAGCTCCTTAGCCTTGTCGAGGTACTTGATAGACTCCTGGTAAACTACCTTGCGTCCGTTAGGATCCTGAAGATTAGAAGCCTTAACGTTCAAACAAGCACCGAGATAAACCATGATAGCACCATTTTCTGGCTGAATCTCCAAAGCTTTCTTCAGATACTTGATAGCATTGTCTGCATCATTCTTCTGGATATACATCATACCCTTGTTGGCAAGAGCTACGAAGTTGTTAGGGTTCTTTGCGATAGCATTGTCCAAAAGATCAGTCTGCTCCTTCTCCATCTTTAATGAAGAATACATAGAGTTCAAACCATCGAGTATAACCTCATTGGTCTCGTCCTGCGCAAAGATATCCTTAAGCTTGTTAACATAAGCAAGAGAATCCTCGTGAGTCTTCAAACCATCCTTCATTACATAGAGTTTGAGGTTGAGGGCATCCTTTGCTTCCTTCTCGCTCTTCATGGCGATGTCGCAATACTTCTCGCAACGGGCAGGATCCTTAGCCTGGTATGCATAACGGGCTGCAAAGAGAGCAACCTGACCAATATACTCCTTCTCGCTATCCTTCTGCTTCTGGTCAACAGAAGCGAAGAGAGGCTCATTGTCTGTATCAAGGAATGCACCCCAATACTTCAATACGTCAGCCTCCTTGTTGTTCTGAGCTGCAGTCTGACCAGCATTAACGAGCTGAATACGAGCACTCCATACACGATTAGCGTTGTTGTTAAACTTAGGAGCAATCTTACCCTTAGCGTTAGGAAGCTGATCGTACTTGTAGCACTCAATAGCATTGATCAATGCATTGTAAGCACCCTCAGACATAGCTGCCTCGTCAACTGGATCGTTCTTCTTTGTGATCTGGTTCATCTGGATGATAGACTGCTGGTCGTTGAACTGCTTCATAGAGAGTTCTACGAGGTAGTTGTAGGCCTTAGCTTTTTCAGCATCATTAGCCATTGAACCGAGGTTTTGCTCTACCAAAGCCTTTGCATCTGCATAAGTCTTGGCTTTGAGTACTGCCTTGAGTGCATCGCTGTCTCCAGCGAAAGCTGATGTGGCACCTAGTACCATCATAGCTGCAATCATTAACTTTTTCATTTTTCTTAATGAGTTTAAAAGTTGTTATTAATTATTCTTTACACGTCTTTTCGTTTATTCGAAATCCACGTTTCCGGTGTCAGTATCCTCAGACTCTGTAGCTTCGTTATCGAGATGAGCCTCTGCCTCGGCTGCTTCTTCTGCAGTCATTGCACCTACATTGTCATTCTCGATTTCTTCGCTCTTCTTAGCCCAGGCAGAACGACTCTCCTCCTCTACTGATGCTTCGAGTTCAGAACTCATCACCTTGCATACGCTGGCGATGACATCATTCTTTTTTGTCAGATTGATGAGGCGGACACCTTGAGTAGCACGACCCATTACACGGCAGTCTGCCACAGCAAGTCGGATTACGATACCACTCTGATTAATTATCATCAGGTCGTTGTCGTCTGTTACGTTCTTGATGGCAACCAGTCGTCCTGTCTTTTCTGTGATATTGAGCGTCTTCACACCCTTACCACCACGGTTGGTTACGCGATAGTCGATAACATCAGAGCGTTTGCCGTAGCCCTGCTCACTCACAACCATCACGGTCTCTTGCTCTGGATCGTTGACTACAATCATACCAATCAAAGCATCGTCACCCTCATCGAGGCGCATACCGCGAACACCAGTAGAAGTACGTCCCATGGTACGAATCTGATTTTCATCGAAACGAACTGCACGTCCATTACGGTTGGCAAGAATCAGCTCGTTATGACCATTGGTCAGACGAACATCTACAACCTCGTCTCCCTCTACGATATTGATAGCGATCACACCGTTGGCACGAGGACGAGAGTATGCTTCCAGACAAGTCTTCTTGACTGTACCATTCTTGGTAGCAAATACCACATAATGGTTGTTGATGAATTCTGCATCATTCAAACCTCTCAAGCGGAGGAATGCGTTCACCTGGTCATCGCTCTCAATATTGAGCAGGTTCTGGATAGCTCGTCCCTTAGAATTGCGGTCACCCTCTGGAATCTCATAGCACTTGAGCCAGTAGCAGCGTCCCTTCTTCGTGAAGAACAACATGGTCTGGTGCATGGTAGCAGGATAGATGAACTCCGTGAAGTCCTTATCACGTGTGCGGGCACCTTTGGCACCTACTCCACCTCTTGCCTGCTCACGGAACTCAGATAATGGTGTGCGCTTGATGTAACCGAGATGACTGACAGTGATTACCACTGGGTCGTTTGGATAAAAATCTTCTGGGTTGAACTCGTGGTCGTCAGGTTTGATCATGGTGCGGCGTGCATCGCCATACTTATCCTTTACTTCGTTGAGTTCGTCCTTCATTACCTTCTTGCAAAGCTCTGGATCGTTCAAGATCTGATTCAAATAATCGATGGTCTTCATCAATTCGTTGAATTCATTATGCAACTGCTCCAGACGGAGTCCTGTCAACTGAGACAAGCGCATATCAACAATAGCCTTACTCTGAATCTCGTCCAGTTCGAAGCGCTTCTCCAGATTGCGTTGTGCATCAGAAGGAGTCTTGCTTGCGCGGATGATATGAACAACTTCGTCGATATTATCGCATGCGATGATAAGACCTTCCAGGATATGAGCACGCTCCTGTGCTTTCTTCAGCTCGTACTGGGTACGGCGGATTGTTACGTCATGACGGTGCTCTACAAAGTACTTGACACATTCCTTGAGAGTAAGCAGACGAGGACGTCCCTTGACGAGGGCAATACAGTTGACAGAGAATGAACTCTGGAGGGCTGTCAGTTTGAACAACTTGTTCAAAAGAACGTTGGCATTGGCATCGCGCTTTACATCTACAACGATACGCATACCCTGGCGTCCAGATTCATCGTTTACATTTGCAATGCCATCTACCCTACCTTCCTTGGCAAGATCGGCAATAGCCATGACAAGTTGCTCCTTGTTTACACCATATGGAATCTCTGTGATAACGATTTTGTCGTGAGCATCTCCGCTTTCGATTTCAGCTGTAGCTCTCACAACAATTCGTCCACGTCCAGTTTCGTATGCATCCTTTACTCCCTGGATGCCATAGATAGTAGCACCTGTAGGGAAATCTGGAGCAGGAATGTATTTCATGAGTCCTTCTGTGTCGATGTCAGGATTGTCTATGTAGGCACAGCATCCATCTATTACCTCGCTCAGGTTATGGGTTGGCATGTTTGTTGCCATACCTACAGCAATACCATTACCACCATTAACCAGAAGGTTAGGAATCTTTGTAGGCATCACTGATGGCTCCTGAAGGGTGTCATCGAAGTTGTTCATCATATCTACGGTTTCCTTGTCCAGGTCATCCATGATGTGCTCACCCATCTTAGAGAGGCGGCACTCTGTATAACGCATGGCAGCAGGTGAGTCGCCGTCAACAGAACCGAAGTTACCCTGTCCGTCTATCAAGGTGTATCGCATATTCCATTCCTGTCCCATACGAACAAGGGCACCATATACAGAAGAGTCTCCGTGTGGGTGATACTTACCGAGTACCTCACCTACTACACGCGCACATTTTTTATATGGTTTGTCACTGGTGTTTCCACTGTCTCTTATACACATCTGACGCTGCCGACGATACTCCTTGTGTAGA
>CAMBBY010000133.1 GCA_945863825.1 uncultured Prevotella sp.
ACAAGGAGTATCGTCGGCAGCGTCAGATGTGTATAAGAGACAGGGTCTGAAGATTGGCATCATGGGCTGCATCGTGAATGGTCCTGGCGAAATGGCAGATGCCGACTATGGCTATGTGGGCGCCGGTCCTAACAAGGTAAGCCTCTACCGCAAGCAGGTTTGCATAGAGAAGAATATCCCGCAAGAAGTGGCAGTAGAGCATCTGCTTGCCCTCATTGATGCGGATAAGAAATAAAGATGATATAAATCGAATTTACAAACAGCCGTGTTCTAACACGGATTGTACTTCATAGATTAAAATTGAACTCTTGAAGTCCTCGGTACGAGATGTATCGGGGACTTTTTTGTGTACTTCTACATTTATATCAGGGCTGCCTTTGAACTGAACATCCATGGGATTCTTATTTTTCCACCAGAACCTCCTTCTCTTCATAACGGTCGAAGCCGATGCTCATGTCAGCACCATGCTCCCGAAAGATGGAGAGAAGGCGTTCCTGTATGTAGGGAGGGATGTCAATCTCGCCACTCCTTGCCTTATAAAACCTGCGACGGGTATAAGGCGTATGGGAATAGAAATAACGGGTTCTGCCCGATGGGATGGTATTGTAAATGCGCAGGAATCCCCTCGCCCATACTTGCTTTTCTGCTACAAGATGATAGGGACACTTCTCGCCTTCACTCACCAGATGCTTCACATTGAGCACCTCAAAGGTGTCAGCATTGGCAAGCGCCTTGACATACTGCGCATAACGGGCGCAAGTGTTGCTACGTGTGCAGGATGCCATAGGGCAAACTACACAATGTGGAATATTCTTCATACTTTCTTTTATTTTTAAGTTATGAGCCCACTTTAAAAAGTGCCATCAAAACAGAGGTGTACTTCAAAATGCTTACAGTTTAAAACTAAAAAGCATAAGAAGAGCCTTTCTATATGAAAAATTGCATTTATGAGCCTGTTTTTGGCTTATTTTTGCTGTTTAACTTTCAAATTGATAGTGCTCTGACTTTTTCAAGTAGACTCAGTTATTTATAATTCATAGAAAAAGGCTCAGACAGAGAGGGTAAAGCTCAGAGATAGAATGCTGGAACTCAGAGATAGCGTTTTAACTTACTATGGCACATTTGTGCCCTCAGCCAGGGCACAAATGTGCCTTAGGCAAGTAAAATCATAATTCTGAGCTTTACAACTGAAAACAAGTCATTTCGCTCTCGTAAAACAGGGATACCGGAATTTTGAAATCCGATACGATGTTTTGCCTTCACCCTTCACCTTTTCTTCTGGAATGCCGATAAACACTGGGGCTCCGAGGGTGAAGGGTTAAATTTAACCCTTCACCACCCTTCACCCACCTGTCACCCAATCAAGCAGCAGCAGAAACAAGCAGATAAGCCTGCCCCCTCTTAGTATGCTTATTGGAGCATCCCATCAGTCTGAGCGTCTGGCCAATTTTCACTTTCAGGCTCATGCTTGGCAGCAACATAGGATACTGCTCATGGAGCACATTATACACCTCTGAACAATTCATCCACTTCGCCTTCTCTTCTTCCCCCGGCACTCGGAAACAAGTCTTGAGCATCGTCTCCAAATCATCGGTTTTGAAGAAAGCTAAATTACGTTCCTGCAAGCGAATCACCTCCTCATTGGAGAACCAATAAGGTATCTTCTTATCCCTCAATTCATACATTACTTGCGCATAGAGCTGGTCGTAATAGACGACCGAGGCGTTGTCTATATGATGACCGGAAGGGATGTGAATACAGATGAATCGGCGACTTCCCGTTGGGTCGCAGAGCGGATGCTCATCATTGGTGGTGGCCAGGAAGGAAGCATAGCGGGGACGGTCTGCCTGCGCCTTGCCGAAGATAGGACGGCCGTTCACCTTTACCTTGGAGAGGGTCTGTTTCAGCTTGCCCTGCTGGTTAGGTCCCATGTTGGCAAACTCGTCTATATTGACATAGAGGTTGTGAGTGAGCGCCATCTCTGCATCAAACTTATTGCCGAAGTTGATGTGGTCGAGGAAATACTGGCGCAGGTGCTCAGGCAAGAGACGATTGGCAAAGGTACTCTTTCCGCAACCCTGTGAACCAATCAATACAGGCACCACCTCGTTGCCATGCAGCGTATCCATCTGCAGCCAATGAGCCACCGCAGAACGGAGCCAGATGGCGCACCATGACAGTTGCTCACTTGTCAGCCCCGGTATTCTGCTGAACAGTTCGGCAACATGGTTCTTGCCGTCCCATTTGGGCAATCCCATGAGATAAGCTCGGATAGGATCAAAGTCAGGAACGACATCAGAGCAGATGTATTCCTCGATGTCCTGTCGGGGCGACTTCTTGCCTCCCACTCCCATTTTTTTGGCAGCTCTAACAATGGAGTTGACCTTCTCCTTGGTCATCACCTCCCATTTCAGATTGCTATTCTGAAGAGTGGTCTCTTCTTTCTCATCAACAGAAGAAGCCTCATCAACAGAAGATACCTCAACATCAGGAGATGCTCCATCATCAGGAGAACCCTCGTCTATGTCCTTCAGAACAGCCATTTCCGTCTTTCCGCTAAGCAAATTACGACGGAAGGCATAATGCTCTTCCATAAAACTCTCTACCATATAGATAGAAGATCCGCTACCTGTCATCAATAATGACATCTCATTTAGTTGTTTGTTCATAATTTATTTTTTTATATTAATGATTAATTAATTAGCTATTGTCATATCATTCTGCAAGCCTCGCCTTCCAACTTGCTCCTTTTTTAAGATGAAGGGCGGTGAAGGGTGGTGAAGGGTGAAGGGATTTTGCCACATCGCAGTACGATTTCTTATCGACAATGCAAAGATACAAAACGGAAGCCCCCTTTTCCAACTTTTCCCTGCAACCCGGAAACACAACAGGGAAAAACGGGGAAAAAATAAAGGGTAACGGGGAAAACAGCAGGGAAAAATAAATTTTCCTTATACATTCATTGGTTTTCTCACTCTTTTTCTTTATCTTTGTACCATTATAATATTCATTCAAATCATGCAAGTCATTACCCATACAAAACAGGTAACAACAGGCTATTTATACAATAATGACAGACAAAGAAGAAGAACAATCACCGTTCAGCTATGAAGTTTTCGACCGACAACTGAACACCTTTTATATGATGTGCCAGGTTCTCATGCAAGGCTGGGAAGACTACAGTACCCAGGAGATGAACTTTGACATCCGCTCTCTATGCACCAAGGCTTCAAGGCTCTGCTACATGGCAGACCAGGATTTCGCTTTGCAGCACAACGACCTGACCCACCAGCGCAAGTTCATCAATCAGACCCATATCGACAACATCAGCCAGATCGTCATCAATGAGATGAGCCCTTTCTTAAAAAAAATAATAGAAAATTATCAGGCCACCAAAATACTGGAAGGTCATAAGAGCGGCATGTTTTCTGCACAGATGAGCATCCTGTTTCCCAAACTGCATGAACTGCTCATAGAGGATGGCATGTCGGAAAACTCCATTGCCAATTTCTTAACAGACATCAATATCGTGGAAAAAACTTTTCTCAAGAAAAACAAATTTGCGAAATATCCTGGAGTAAAACCCGAAGAAAGATTCTGGAATATCTTCCAACTATATGGCTACTCATGCTATCTGGTCTATCATTTCCGACGGGTAAACGATGTTTGCGGAAGATATATTACGGACGACGAGGCTGGACGACTCACCGAAATGGGGGTACAGAAATATACCACAGACCCGAAAGGCAAGATGGACATCGATCTGTATATCTCTACTCTGGAATATAATAACGACCGGCTGACACTCAACATAGACCAGATGCGCTCCGAACAGCGCAAACTGCAAAACGAAGTGCCTGACAGTCTGCTCCTGCCATTCCTACACCATGTAAACGATGCCTACGAGATGGGAAAGGAAGTAAACCGGCTGACATTTACTGCAGAAGAATACATCAGCCTGCTCTCTGCTACTGCCAAATGGCAACTTCTGGAACAGCGGATTTACGAATGTCAGAATCCGAATGAAATAAAACCGCAGTTCGACAATGAGGTTTTCGTAACGGCACTCAACGGAAGACCGGTAAAAATGGAAGAATTGAGAAAAACGATTTCGCTGATGGTGAAATTAGTAAACAGGAAGAACCAGTGGTTCTGCGTATGGAGCGTACTGAAGCACCACAATCTTCTGGGCAACTATTCTCATGAGGCTTTTGCCCGTCAGATGATGAGCAGCTACTGGTTTGGCGACGTAGAAGACTACAAGCGTTTTTCTGGCGATACCTTACGTGAATACAAGCGTTACTTCTCCGACTATGACTACACGCAATGGGATAATGATGATTTTCTGGAGCAGAAGCAACTGTTCGGTATGACCAAATGGTCGAACTCTCTCTGCCAGAAGTTTCAGAAGCTATGCCAAGAGATGGAGCAAGCCATCGTGGGGTGGAAATACTTATAACCTCTTGATTTCCAAAATAATATTAAAGTTCACAAGTTTGTGGACCACAAACTTGTGAACTTTATTTTTTTTGCGTACTTTTGCATCAGAAATCAAGACTAAAGGCATTATGGAAAAAGCATTCGTATATGGTATGTCGGTAGAAGGCAATAACTTCACCGACAGAATAGAAGAAACCAAACGTATCAAGGCTGACTTTGAACATGGCATCAACGTGATTCTTATCTCACCAAGACGTATGGGCAAGACTTCTCTTATCAAAAAGGTTATATCAGAGATAGACAACCCGATGATAAAGGTAGTATATATGGATATTTACGACTGCAGAAGCGAATATGATTTCTACAACCGATTCGCAGAAAATATCATGAAATCATTGGGAAACAAAATGGAACAGGTGATGGAAAACATCAAGCAATTTCTCGTGAGAGTTTCTCCTAAGATATCATTCAGCCCTGAACCTACATCAGAGTTTTCTATCTCGCTTGGCATCACTCCGAAAAATTATTCGCCAGAAGAAATTCTGAACCTCCCTGAAAAAATAGCGAAGGAAAAAGGAGTACGACTGGTGATATGTATCGATGAATTTCAGCAGATAGGTGAATTTCCTAATTCTTTGGATGTTCAAAAACGCTTACGTGGTGTCTGGCAACACCACCAGAATGTATCCTATTGCTTCTTTGGCAGCAAACGGCATCTGATGGAAAACATCTTCCAAAGTCGTCGCATGCCTTTCTATATGTTTGGCGAAATGCTTCACTTGGAATGCATACCTACAGAATATTGGGTACCATTTATCTGTTCCCGATTTGAAAAATACGGCAAATATATATCCGAAGAATTTGCAAAACGGATTTGCGAGACGGTGAAGAACCTGTCTCTTATACACATCTGACGCTGCCGACGATACTCCTTGT